>JAHBAO020000100.1 GCA_018500065.2 Octadecabacter sp.
ATCCAGATACATGCGGCCTGTTTCAATATGCTCAACAACCTTCGGCTTGTTGCCGGACAGATCAATCATCATACCATTCACAGCCAACACACCCTGCACGCCAGCGGCATCCGAAACCTTGACGTGCTCACGCAGGTGGCGGTGTTCGCCGTGCATCGGAATCAGGGTCTGTGGCTTGATCAGATCACGCATGACATCCAGATCAGGGCGGTTCGCGTGCCCGGATACGTGGTAAAGCCCACCGCTGGAATCGTCGACAACATCCACACCCAACTCACTGAATTGGTTCATAATATGGATGACACCCTTTTCGTTTCCGGGTATGGTTTTAGAGGAAAACAAGAACGTATCGCCCTCTTTCATCGTCAGGCCCATGTACTTGCCGTTCGCCAATTGCGCGGACGCGGCACGGCGTTCACCTTGCGATCCGGTCACCAGCAGCAACACGTTTTCACGCGGCAGGCTGCCTACGTCTTCTGGGGAAATAACATGCGGAAAATCGTCCAAAATGCCGACTTCTGTTGCGGCTTCGACCATGCGGCGCATGGAGCGCCCCAGCAGACACACGGAACGGCCAGCACGATCAGCGGCCTGCGCAATTGTGCGCACGCGGCTGACGTTGGAGGCGAATGTCGTCGCCGCGACCATACCGGTGGCCTCTTTCAGGAACCGTTCGATTTCCGGTCCAACAGTGGACTCCGAGCGTCCCTCTTCGCGTGAAAACACGTTCGTTGAATCGATCACCAGCGCCTTTACGCCATCTTTGCCAAGGGATTCCCAAAGGTCATGATCGAACGGCTCACCGATGCCCGGATTCACGTCGATCTTGAAATCACCGGTGTGAACAATGCGCCCACCCTTGCTGTCGATCACAAGACCTGAGCTTTCGGGAATGGAGTGTGAAATCGGCACAAAGCCAACCTCAAACGGGCCAGCCTTCACAGTTTCAGGCCACTTGCCCACGGTCTTGACCGTTTTATCGGAATACCCATGCTCGGTCATTTTGCGCCGCGCAAGGTTGGCCGTGAACGCGCGCGCATAGATCGGCGCGCCGAGGCGTTCGTAGAGATGGCCAACAGCGCCCACGTGGTCCTCGTGACCGTGGGTGATGAAGATCGCTTCAATCTGGTTCTTGCGGGCTTCAAGCCAGCTTACGTCTGGCAGGATCAAATCCACGCCAGGCGTTCCATCCATGTCGGGGAACGTCACCCCAAGGTCCACGACGATAAGGCGTTCTGCATCCGCAGGGCCATAGCCGTAAACATAACAATTCATACCAATCTCGCCCGCGCCACCGAGGGGGAGATACATCAATCTAGCTTTAGTCATTTTAGTTATTATTGTCCTTGTTGAACCTGTGGATCACGGTCAATCCGTGCATCGTCAGGTCATCTTCAATTGTATCAAAAAGGGCGTAACCACTTGAAAAAAGTGGTGCCAACCCTCCGGTTCCTACGACAGTCATGGGGCGGTCGTACTCGCCCTTAATCCGTTCACAAACGCCATTGATGAGGCCAATGTAGCCCCAGAAAACGCCTGATTGCATGCAGTCCACGGTGTTGGTTCCGATCACGGACTGCGGTTTGGTAATATCGACATGGGGTAGTGCTGCGGCTGCTTGGTGCAGCGCCTCAAGGCTCAGGTTCACACCGGGCGCGATGACACCCCCCACATAGGCACCGTCCTGCGCGACCACATCGAACGTGGTCGCGGTGCCAAAATCGACAACGATCAGATCGCCGCCGTGACGATCAAACGCACCAGCGGTGTTGACCAAACGGTCGGGGCCAATAGCAGTGCCTTCGTCCACCCGTGCCGGCGTAGGAAGCAGGCAGTCCGGCTTGCCAACCACATAAGGGCGCGTGTTGAAATATCGATCCGCCATGACACGCAAGTTGAACACAACGCGCGGCACCGTGGACGAGATTATCACCTCATCAATCTGCGCTTCAATCTTGTGATGCGTCAGCAGCGTGGTCCACCAGACAAAATACTGGTCCGCCGTGCGCTGCCATTCAGTTGATGTGCGAAATGTGCACAGGAATTCATCCCCGTCCCAAAGGGCGAAGACCGTGTTCGTGTTTCCTGTATCAATGCACAAAAGCATGGTCGTTCCTTAGTCTAGCCTTTTAGAAAAAGACATCCCCCGCCGCAATTTGGCGCGCGCCTTTGGGGGTGTTGAGCACCAGATAACCGTTTTCATCCACAGTTTCAAAGACTCCGGTGATGTCCTCATTCGGAAGACGTGCCGTAATTGTCTCACCAAGGCGGGCGGCGTGCTTCAGCCAGAGGGTTCTGATCGGGCCGAAACCGAACTCTTGGAACACTTTCTCAAGGTCCGCAAAATGGCTGGCCAGCCAAAACAGAAAATCCTGTGGGCTGTGGGCAGTTCCAAAATCAGACGCCGCAACCGGACGCACGGCCAATGGTTCAACCTGATCAGTTGAAGGAGCCGCAACCAGGTTCACCCCAACGCCGATGGACAGCCAATCAATGCGGCCACCCTGCCCGTTTGTCTCAAGCAGTATTCCGGCAACTTTGCCCCCGCCCAGCAGAACATCGTTTGGCCACTTCAGGCTGAGCTGTTCTGGCGGAACTGTCATCGCCAAAGTCTGGCGAAGTGCGACAGCCATTGTGAAAGATCGCAAAGCGGCCTGTGCGGGGTCACCGCTGATCTTCAACATCAGGGTCGCGGAAAAATTTCCGCTCGGGGACGTCCAAGCGCGCCCGCGTCGCCCGTGGGCCGCCGTCTGTTCGTGCGCAAGAATCCAGGTGGACCCCATGCGTGAGGGCGCTCTGCGTCGCGCCTCGGCCATTGTGCTGTCAACCTGATCGAGGATCACGCGCGCGTAGTCGCCAGGCCAGAACTGTGCCGTCTCAGGTGTGTCCCAGAGGGCGGGCAGCTTAGTTGACAAGAGCCAGCGACGCAGCTTCTGCCAAAGGCTCGATCCCGAATAGGTTGATCACACCAAGGATCATCACAGCGGCAGATGCCACCAAGAAACCCCAAAGGATCGGTGATCCGCTACGGTCCAACTGCTCGTCCTGCTCAGCACCGAAGTACATGAAGAACACGATGCGCAGGTAGTAGAACGCGCCGATGACGGACGCGACAACACCGGCAACAGCGAGCCATGCAAGACCCGCATCATAGGCGGCTTGCAGCACGTAGAACTTACCGAAGAAACCCAGCATTGGCGGAACGCCAGCGAGTGAGAACAACAGGATTAACATCGCAAGCGCTTTTAGCGGCTCGCGCTTGGAATACATGTTCAGGGAGGCAATGTTGGTGACCGGCACGCCGTCTTTTTGCAAAGACAGAATGAAGGCAAATGTCCCGATGTTCATCGCGACATAAATCGCGAGGTAAACCAGCATCGCCTGCACACCAAACGCCGTACCAGACGCGAGCCCCATCAGCGCAAAGCCCATATGCGCAATGGAGGAATAGGCCATCAGGCGTTTGATGTCGGTTTGCCCAATCGCGGCAATCGCGCCAAGGAACATTGAGATCACGGACAGGAACGCCACGATTTGCTGCCAGTCAGAAACCGAATTGCCGAATGCATCATGCATAACGCGGGCGAACAGGCCCATCGCTGCGACCTTTGGGGCGGTCGCAAAAAACGCCGTCACAGGTGTTGGTGAGCCTTCGTAAACGTCCGGCGTCCACATGTGGAATGGTGCGGCGGATACTTTGAACGCGAAACCTGCCGACATGAACACAAGGCCGAACAGCAAGCCAAGGGAAACGCCATCAGACGTCGCGTCGATGATTCCAGCGAAGGACGTGGTGCCCGCGAAACCGTATGTCAGGGACGCGCCGTACAGCAGCAAACCAGACGACAACGCGCCGAGCACAAAGTACTTCAGGCCCGCTTCAGTGGATTTTACAGAGTCGCGGCGCAGTGATGCGACCACGTAAAGCGCCAGCGATTGCAGCTCTAGCCCCATGTAAAGCGACATCAAATCACCCGCCGACACCATCATCATCATACCGACCACGGACAGCGCAATCAGGATCGGGTATTCGAACCGCAACAGGTCACGCTTGGCCATGTATTCTTGACTCATGATCAGGACGGCAGCGGCTGCCAGCAGAATCGTGACCTTGGCAAAGCGGCTGAACGCGTCATCCACGAACATGCCGTTGAAGGCCGTCGTTGCCTCCTCGCCCACAGTGCCAATCCAGAAAGCCAAAGCAACGAACAGGCCGGATGTGATCCAGACCAGCAGCGTCGCCGCCTTGTCTTTCACCGTATAAACCGCGCCCAGCAACGCCCCCATCGCGAACAGCGAAAGGATGATTTCAGGCAGGATGGTGTTCAGGTCTTGGGACAACATCAATTTAGTTCCTTAATGCGAGGCCACAGATGCGGTGGACGGCATGTAAGCCGCCTGTGCAGTTTCAACTTGGTCAACCAAAGCGGCGACCGATGGCCCGATAATATCGGTGACGAGGCTGGGGTAGACACCCAGCAGAAGGGTCATGATGACAAGCGGCGCGAAAATCCAACGTTCACGCGCAGTCATGTCAGTGATGGACTTCAGGCTTTCCTTGATCAGATCACCCATGACCACGCGGCGGTAGAGCCACAGCGCATAAGCGGCCGAGAAGATCACGCCGGTTGTGGCAACGGCTGCGACCCAAGTGTTCACCTGGAAGACGGCCATCAACGTAAGGAATTCACCGACGAAACCGGATGTGCCGGGCAAGCCAACGTTCGCCATTGTAAAGAACATAAAGATAAGCGCATAGGCCGGCATGCGGTTCACAAGGCCACCATAGGCGTCGATGTCACGTGTGTGCATGCGGTCGTAGATCACGCCAACACACAAGAACAACGCACCCGAGATAAAGCCGTGCGACAACATCTGGAAGATCGCACCATCAAGGCCCTGCTGGTTGAAGGTAAAGATACCCATCGTCACGAAACCCATGTGGGCAACGGATGAATAGGCGATCAGCTTTTTCATGTCTTCCTGAACCAGCGCCACCAAGGATGTGTAAACAATCGCAATTGCGGACATCCACAAGACCAGCGATCCCATCACTTCTGACCCGATTGGGAACATTGGCAGTGAGAAACGCAAGAAGCCGTAGCCCCCCATTTTCAACAGGATCGCCGCCAGTACCACGGACCCCGCGGTCGGCGCCTGAACGTGTGCATCCGGTAGCCAAGTGTGGACAGGCCACATCGGCATTTTCACCGCAAAGGAGGCAAAGAACGCCAGCCACAGCAATGTCTGCATGCCGCCCATGATGTGGATGCCAAGAATTGAGAACGTATCCGTGCCAAACGGGAAGCCCATTAGGGATGGGATGTCCGTCGTACCAGCCGCCGAATACATGCCAACCATCGCAACCAGCATCAGCACTGAGCCAAGGAAAGTATAAAGGAAGAACTTGAAGGACGCATAAATGCGGTTCGCACCGCCCCAGATTCCGATGATCAGGAACATCGGGATCAGGCCTGCTTCGAAGAACAAATAGAACAGCACCAGATCCAGCGCCATGAACACGCCGAGCATCAGCGTTTCAAGCAGCAGGAATGCGATCATGTATTCCTTGACGCGGCTGTTTACGGTCCAGCAGGACGCAATCACGATTGGCATCAAGAATGTGGTGAGCATGACAAACAGGATCGAAATTCCGTCGATGCCCATCTTATACGTGAACCCCATGATCCAAGTCCGTTCTTCAACGAACTGGAAGTCCGTGTTGCCCGCGTCAAACCCGAACAGGATAAACAGAGACACAAGGAACGTCATCGCAGTGGCGGCCATCGCCACCCACTTGGCGTTGCGCTGTGCAGCTTCGTCATCGCCGCGCAGGAACAGCGCCAGAATTGCCGCCGCGATTGCGGGGATGAATGTGGTGATGGAAAGAAGGTTATCCATTATTCATAGCTCCCCGTGATGGTAAAGTAGGTCAGGATCACCACGATCCCGATCACCATCGCAAAGGCGTAGGTGAAGACGTATCCGGACTGCGCACGACCACACCAGCGCGTCAACGTTGGAATGATGCCCATCGCAATCCCGTTCAAGGAGCCGTCGATGACATTGCCATCGCCGCGCTTCCACAAGAAGGTGCCGAGCCACATCGCAGGCTTCACGAAGATCGCGTCGTAAAGCTCATCGAAGTACCATTTGTTGAGCAAGAAGTTGTACAGCGGTTCCTGCTGCTGCGCGAGCTTGCGCGGCAGATGCGGACTGCGGATGTAGAACAACCAAGCCGTCGCAAAGCCAAGGATCATCGCAAAGAACGGCGACAGCTTTACCCAGACCGGAACAAGGTGCGCGTCATCCAGCGTGGTGTTGTCATGCGCCACATAGATCGCGCCCTGCCCTGGTTCACCGTCGAATGCGTAATGCGTTTCACCATGTGCTTCTTCGTCGCCATGATGTTCGTCTACGGTCGCAGCATGATCTTCGTCAGCGTGTGTTTCATCTGTGTGGCCGTCCATCGCGTGATCATCGCCGTGGCCTTGCTCAGCGTAAGCGACACCAAAGTACTGGCCCACATACTTAGCATTTCCAAAGAACGGCTTATAGAACACCATCCCCGCAAAGATCGCGCCAACGGCAAGCACCGCGAGCGGCACCAGCATCACCTTTGGGGATTCATGTGCATGCTCATGGGTGTGCTTATCGCCACGTGGTTTGCCGTAGAACGTCAGGAAGATAAGGCGCCAGCTGTAAAATGACGTGAACAGCGCCGCGACCACCAGCATCCAGAAGGCGTAACCGCCCGCTGTGCCAGCGTAAGCGCTTTCAATAATCGCGTCCTTGGACACAAAGCCCGCGAACCCAACAGGAAAGCCGATGTAAAGCAATGGAATACCGAAACCTGTGATCGCAAGAGTACCAATCATCATCGCGCGGAACGTCCACGGCAGTTTGTGACGCAATCCGCCATAGTTTCGCATGTCTTGCTCATGGTGCATCCCGTGGATCACGGAACCAGCCCCAAGGAACAACATCGCCTTAAAGAAGGCATGCGTGAACAGGTGGAACATCGCCACCGAATAAACCCCAAGGCCAGCCGCCACGAACATGTAGCCAAGCTGCGAACAGGTGGAATACGCGATGACGCGCTTGATGTCGTTCTGAACCAGACCAACAGTTGCCGCAAAGAACGCCGTTGTCGCGCCAAGAAACACGATAAAGGAGGTCGCTGATGGCGCGAATTCCATGATCGGGGACATGCGGCACACAAGGAACACACCGGCTGTAACCATCGTCGCGGCGTGGATCAGCGCGGACACGGGTGTCGGGCCTTCCATCGCGTCTGGCAGCCATGTGTGCAGGATCAACTGCGCCGATTTACCCATCGCACCGATGAACAACAGCAGGGCAATCACTTCGGCCGCGTTCCAATCGCGCCACAAGAAATGCAGCGTTGTTTCCGCAAGCGCAGGTGCTTCAGCAAAGATCACATCAAAGTTGATGGAACCTGTCACATAGAAGATCGCAAAGATACCCAGCGCAAAGCCAAAGTCACCGACACGGTTGACAACAAACGCTTTAATCGCGGCGGCGTTGGCGGACGGCTTCTTATAATAGAAGCCGATCAGAAGGTATGACGCGACGCCCACGCCTTCCCAGCCAAAGAACATCTGCACAAGGTTATCGGCTGTCACCAGCATCAACATCGCGAAGGTAAAGAACGACAAATAGGCAAAGAAACGCGCTTTATACGGCGTGTCAGGGAACTGTTCGTCATGCGCCATGTAGCCGAAGGAATACAGGTGCACGAGCGCGGATACCGTGTTGATCACGACCAGCATAATCGCGGTCAGTCGGTCAATCCGGATGCCCCAAGACGTGTCCAAGGTACCGGACTGAATCCAGCGCATCAGATCAATGGTGTAATACCCGTTGTCATGGGCAGACGCATCAAACGTCAGCATAATAACCCAAGACAGCAATGCCGCGAGGAACAACAGGCCAGTTGTCAGCCACTGCGCCGCAGTCTCACCGATGATCTTCCAGCCAAAGCCGCCAATAAGCGCGCCGACCAATGGGGCGAATAGGATAATCTGTTCCATTAGTCTTAGCCTTTCATGACGTTGACGTCTTCGACATCAATCGTCCCGCGGTTGCGGAAGAAACATACGAGGATCGCAAGGCCAATCGCGGCCTCAGCGGCGGCAACCGTCAGGACGAACAAGGTGAACACCTGCCCGACGAGATCGCCAAGGAATGAGGAGAACGCAACCATGTTGATGTTCACGGCAAGCAGCATCAATTCAATGCTCATCAACAAAATGATGACGTTCTTACGGTTCAGGAAAAGCCCGAAGATGCCGATAACAAACAGCGATGCTGCGACCGTTAGGTAATGTTCAAGTCCGATCATGATTACAGCCCCTGCCCCGGTTTAACGTCTTTCAGTTCCATCGCTTTCGCCGGATCGCGCGACATCTGGGTCATCACGTCTTGGCGTTTCACGTCCGTTCTGTGGCGCAGCGTCAGCACAATCGCCCCGATCATCGCGACCAGCAGGATCAAGCCCGCCAGTTGGAAAATCAGGAAGTATTGATCGTACATGATCAGACCCAGCTGTTTGGTGTTCTCTGCGTCACCAATCGGCTGCGCGAGACGGCTCTCAACACCGTCCGAGAAGCCCCAAACACCAAAGGCAATCGCCAATTGCATCAACAAAACAACACCAATCAACAAGGCCAGCGGCATATAACGTGCCATCTCAGCCTTGAGTTCCGCAAAGTCCACATCCAGCATCATCACGACGAACAGGAACAACACGGCCACCGCGCCGACGTAAACAATGATCAGCAACATCGCGACGAATTCAGCGCCCAGCAGCACGAACAATCCCGCCGACGACAAGAACGCAAGGATCAACCAAAGCACCGAGTGCACAGGGTTGCGTGCCAGCACGGTCATCAAACCACCACCAATCGTCGTCACCGCGAAGGCGTAAAAGGCAATCACTAAAGGTGTCATGTCGCGTCGTCCTTCTTAGCGGCATTCTTGTCGAACACCTCTTGGGCCAATTCCATAGCCTTTGTCATTGCAGGTGCGCCGCCGAACATACCGGCCATCGCAATCGTCTCAGTCACTTCTTGCTGCGTCGCGCCCGCCTCGTTCGCGTGGCGCACGGTCAGCTTAATCTGTGGTTCCGCTAACGCGCCTTGAATGGTCAGGCCCTGCAGCGTCAACAACAGCTTGGTCTTTGCGTCCAGCGCATCAGGGTTGGCCCCTTTGCCCATGAACTTTTCCATCATGTCCTTGGACATGGTTGGAAACATCTCTTCGACCCCTTTCATGGATGCAGCCATCACTTCAGCGAACTCGGGGCTTACGCCCTTCGCCCAGTCCTGACCGGCCTTCATCCATGCATCAAAGGGGTTTTGATCGCTCATCGGTACGGCGCATCCAGTTCGAGGTTGCGCGCGATTTCGGCTTCCCAACGGTCGCCGTTATCCAAAAGCTTTTCTTTGTCGTAGTATAATTCTTCGCGGGTTTCCGTGGAGAATTCAAAATTCGGGCCCTCGACAATCGCATCCACCGGACAGGCTTCTTGGCAGAAACCGCAGTAGATGCATTTGGTCATATCGATGTCATAGCGCGTAGTGCGGCGTGAGCCGTCATCGCGGGGTTCTGCGTCAATGGTGATCGCTTGTGCAGGGCAAACCGCTTCGCACAGCTTACACGCAATGCAGCGTTCTTCGCCGTTTGGGTAGCGGCGCAACGCGTGCTCGCCACGAAAACGCGGGGACAATGGCCCCTTTTCATGCGGGTAGTTCAACGTCGCTTTCGGCGCGAAGAAGTATTTGAACCCAAGGGCGAACCCTTTGATGATATCCGTCATCAGGAAATACTTGGCGTGCCGTGTGTAATCAATCTGGCTCATATCAGCCTCCCATCGCGTAGCGGGCCCAGAAGCCGCCAGCTACTTCGAATTTTGCAAGGAATGCGACCAGCACGACCCAGAACAAGGACAGCGGCAGGAAGATTTTCCAACCAACCCGCATCAGTTGGTCATAGCGGTAGCGCGGCGTGATCGCCTTTACCATTGCGAAGATAAAGAACGCGAAGGCCATTTTGCCGACGAACCACAAGATGCCGTCTGGCAGGAAGCCAACCGGGGACAACCAACCACCGAAGAACAACAGGGTCACGAGGGCGCACATCAGCACGACGGCCATCAATTCACCGATCATGAACAGCAGGAATGGCGTGGATGAATATTCAACCTGATAACCAGCAACCAGTTCTGATTCCGCTTCGGGAAGGTCAAATGGCGGGCGGTTCGTTTCCGCCAAGGCGCTGATAAAGAACAAGAATACCATCGGGAAGTGCGGGATGAAGTACCAGTTCAGCAGACCCATATCGCCTTCTTGCGCGGCAACGATCGCGCCAAAGTTCATCGAACCTGTGGAAATAATCACACCGATGATGATCAGCCCGAGCGAAACTTCGTAAGAAATCATCTGCGCCGCAGAGCGCAACGAGCCGAGGAATGGGTATTTCGAGTTGGATGCCCAACCGCCCATGATCACGCCGTAGACTTCAAGCGAGGACACCGCGAACACGAACAGGATAGCGACGTTGATGTCCGACAACACCCAGCCATCGTTGAACGGAATAACCGACCACGCGACCACGGCCAGCGTGAACGAGATCATCGGCGCAAGGAAGAACACCGCCTTGTCAGCACCCGCAGGCACGACCACTTCTTTGACAATATATTTGATGAAATCCGCGAAGGATTGCAGCAAGCCAAACGCGCCAACCACGTTCGGGCCTTTGCGCATTTGGACCGCAGCCCAGACCTTACGGTCCGCATACATCAGGAACGCCAAGGCGACCAAAAGCGGGATCAGGACCAACAAACATTGACCGAGGATCGTTAGGATGATCCCTAGATTTGTGGTGGTGAAAAATTCAATCATTCGCTTCCCTCAGACCGTCGGAATGGACCGGCGCGCGCACTCGGCGACGGTCACTTCTGCGTCTATCGTTCTAGTCCCACGTGGCAAAGCGGGCGAGATGGTGTAAACAGCATCCCCCGTCCAAATGCCATCCCTTTCGTCCACGAGTGTGCGCACATTTCGCGCAAACCCGTAGCCACGTATCAATGCGTACTGTGCGGCTGCACATTCAGCGTAGTCCGCCACGTCTTGGCGTTCAATTGTGTTGGTCACTTTCACGCGAAAGTTCACCAAATCCCCGTCCAGCAAACGGGTTTCGATGCCGTCATAGCGCACCGCGCCTTCCGGCACGATCGGGGTCATCTCGCAGGCTGCGAGCGCCGTCATTGCTATGATCGCTGGGCGCACCATTACTCCGCAGCAATCGGGGCTTCAGCCCGTTTTTTTGCATTGCCGCTTAGCTCGGCCATCAGCTGGGATGCGCGTGCAATCGGGTTGGTCAGGTAGAAGTCCTTCACAGCGCTGCGGAACGTCGCCTTGCCGAGCTTGCCAACCTTAACCGGCTGCCAGTCGTTTTCGGCAACACCGTCAACGTCACCCAAATGCGGGTGCGCCGCGACCAGCGCTTGGCGCAGACCTGCAAGGCTGTCCCAAGGCTGCTGCGCGCCCATCTCAGCGGACAGCGCACGCAAGATCGCCCAGTTTTCCTTGGCTTCGCCCGGTGCAAAGCTGGCACGCATCGCCAATTGCGCGCGGCCTTCGGTGTTCACGAACAGCGCGTTTTCTTCTGTGTAGGCTGCGGCTGGCAGGATAATGTCGGCGCGGTGCGCACCACGATCCCCGTGGGAGCCTTGGTAAATTACGAATGGACCGGCGGCGATTTCC
>JAHBAO020000401.1 GCA_018500065.2 Octadecabacter sp.
CTTGGTCAGGGGTTTGCCGCATCGTCCATGATGTTGCTGATGGTCGTTATCATCCTGATCCCTTGGGCCTACCTTGAATTCGGAGGCAAAAAGAATGGCTGACACCGGAACGCTCGCAACCACAAAAGGGGCCGCACAGCCGCCCCACCACACCCTTGCAGCAGGCCCGCGCGGCCCGAAGCCGAAAAAGACGCTCAGCCGTAGTAACATCATCGTTTACGGCACCCTTTTCATCATGGCGATGTATTACGCGCTGCCGCTTTATGTGATGATCGTCACATCGCTCAAGGGGATGCCGGAAATCCGTATGGGCAACATCTTTGCCCCGCCCCTCGACATCACGTTCCAGCCTTGGGTCAAGGCGTGGCAAGAGGCCTGCACAGGAATCAACTGCGATGGCCTGTCGCGCGGCTTCTGGAACTCTGTTCGCATCCTGATCCCCTCGTTGATCCTGTCGGTCGCCATTGCGTCGATCAGCGGCTACGCACTGTCGATGTGGAAATTCAAAGGCTCGGAGGTGTTCTTTACCCTCCTGATGATCGGCGCCTTCATTCCCTATCAGGTCATGCTTTATCCCATCGTGATCCTGCTGCGCGAAGCGGGGCTCTACGGCTCGCTCTCGGGTCTGGTGCTGGTGCATGTCGCCTTTGGCATGCCGATCAACACACTGCTGTTCCGCAACTATTTCGCCTCGATACCAGATGAATTGTTCAAAGCGGCCCGCGTTGATGGCGCGGGGTTCTGGGCGATCTTCTTCAAGATCATCATGCCGATGTCGCTGCCTATTTTCGTTGTTGCGTTGATTATTCAGGTCACTGGCATCTGGAACGATTTCCTGTTTGGCGTCACCTATATCTCCTCACCGGATCGCTATCCGATGACGGTGCAACTCAATAACATCGTCAATTCCGTGCAGGGGGTGAAGGAATACAACGTCAACATGGCCGCGACCTTACTGACCGGCCTTGTCCCTCTCGTCATTTATTTCGCCAGCGGCAAATTGTTCGTCCGCGGCATCGCAGCAGGAGCCGTCAAAGGATGAGCCATTCCGTCGAAATCAAGAACCTCGATCTGTCCTTTGGCGCGGTTGAAGTCCTCAAGAACCTCAATCTGGATGTAAACGACGGGGAATTCCTTGTGCTGCTGGGGTCGTCGGGCTGCGGCAAGTCCACGCTATTGAACGTCATTGCGGGCCTGCTGGAACCAACGGACGGGCAAATCTGGATCAAGGACAAGAACGTCACATGGGCTGAACCCTCAGAGCGCGGGATTGGCATGGTGTTCCAAAGCTATGCGCTTTATCCGCAGATGACGGTCGAAGGGAACCTGACCTTCGGTCTCAAAAACGCAAAGGTGCCAAAGGCGGAAATCGCCAAACGGATCGCCCGCGCTGCCGACATTCTGCAGATCGAACCCCTGCTGAAACGCAAGCCCGGTGCACTGTCGGGTGGCCAGCGGCAACGGGTCGCGATTGGCCGCGCGCTGGTGCGCGATGTCGAGGTGTTCTTGTTTGATGAACCCTTGTCGAACCTTGACGCAAAGCTGCGTGCCGATCTGCGGGTCGAACTCAAGCGCCTGCACAACAACCTGAAAAACACGATGATCTACGTGACCCACGATCAGGTAGAGGCCATGACGCTGGCCGACCGCATCGCGATCATGAAGGGCGGCAAGATCATGCAACTTGGCACCCCCGCCGAGATTTATGGCAAGCCGCAGAACCTCTATGTCGCGGATTTCATCGGCTCGCCGTCCATGACCTTTTTCGAGGGCCGGATTAGCGACGGCAAGATTGCCATTCCCGGCCACGATCTGCCGCTCGAAGGCTACGAATACGCATCTGCACCGGTCAACGACCAGCCCGCGATCATCGGCATCCGGCCCGAACATGTGCTGACGGGCGACAACCTGCGCTCTGCCGCTTACACAACCGAAGTGACAGTCGATCTGGTCGAACCGATGGGCTCCGACACGCTGGTCTATTGTGAACTCGGGGGGCAAACCTTCCGCATCCGAATGGACGGTCAGGCGCAGGTCGCGTCCGGCATGACGCTGAAGATCGGATTTAACCCCGCCGCCGCATCCCTGTTCGACACAACAACAGAGGCGCGTTTGTGACACCCATCGACCTGTCCGGTGACTGGACCCTGCGGTCCGGCGACGGCAAAATGGTAGCCCCGATGTCCCTGCCCGGCGATGTGGTAACGGCGCTGCATGCGGCGGGTGCCATTGCCGCCCCCTATTTCGGGCAAAACGAATATGATCTGCGCTGGATCTGCGAGGACGACTGGACCGTGACCCGCAGCTTCACGCTTGATCATGGGGCGGTCGATCTGGTGCTGTCTGAACTGGACACCATAGCGACCGTCCGCGTGAATGGCACGGTTGTGCTGGCCGCCAACAACGCCTTTCGCAGCTACCGCGTGCCACTGCGCGACGTCGCCCGGACGGGCGACAACGACATTGCGATCACCTTCCATTCACCGGTGGCAGCCGGAAAGGCGCTGGCAGACGCCCACCCCTTCCCCGTGCCGTGGTCCAAGAACTGCCCGATCCCCTATGGTAATTTCCTGCGCAAACCGGCCTGCGATTTCGGCTGGGACTGGAACATCGCGCTGGCAACCAGCGGTCTTTACGGGGCCCTACGCATAGAACCCGCGCAGGCCGCCCGCATCGACAGGCTGGCGATCGCGCAGGACCACGCAGACGGCGTGACCGTCACCATTGGCGTCTATACCGCCCATCACGACGGGCCTGTGACCGTGGCCTTCGCAGGGCAAGAGGTGACGGCGCAAAGCGGCGGTTTTTGCGAAGTGTCGATCAAGGTGCCCGATCCTGTTTTGTGGTGGCCCACGGGCCTTGGCGATCCGCATCTCTATGATCTGACGGTCACGGCCGGCCCTGTTACCACCACCCGCCGCATCGGGTTGCGGCACATGGAACTGGTGGCGGAACCCGATGCGGCGGGTCTCGGGTTCAAGATCCGCGTGAACGGGCATGACGTGTTCTGCAAAGGGGCCAACTGGATTCCGGCGGACGCCCTCCCCGGGCAGATCACCGCTGAAAAGACCCGCGATCTGCTGCACTCCGCCGCC
>JAHBAO020000400.1 GCA_018500065.2 Octadecabacter sp.
GTCTCAATCATCTGATAATCAAGGATATAAAACAATCCATCCGGCCCTTGGATTTGGACTTCTTGGCGCGTCAGGCTTTCAAATTCGGTGCGATCCAGAAACCGCACATCCGTGTTGTCCCAGACCATCGGATAGCCGTTTTCCACCATCATCGCGAAGTTTTCAGGCGTGCCGAACATACCCTTAATCATCGGGCTGGCATGTTCCCACGCACCCGCAACATCGCGCTCATTGAATGATTGCAACTGATCGCGGATGACATTTTCAATGCTGCTGTCTTGCGCCAACACACTGGCGGGCAGCAAAAAAGCGACGGTCAAAAGCAGGTGTTTCACGGCGGGTCTCCTTGTACGTATCCTAGTTCAGATACGCACAAAGTCCCACGTCAGTTTCAAACCGGCTTACGCGACAAGCTCACCCGCCAGCCCGCTTTCGATCAACGCGATGCTTTCTTGCACACCATATAGCGCGATGAACCCGCCAAAACGCGGCCCTTGTTTCGCACCAAGAAGCACTTCGTAAAGACACGAGAACCACGCCCGCAGCGGGTCAAACCCATGCACTTTGCCAACCGCAAACACGATCGACTGCAAGAACTCGTCGTCAGACCAATTCACCTCTGGCAGCGCCACGTCCTTGCCCTCCTGCGCGTTCTTTTGCGCAATCACGGCCAATGCCGCTTCTTCGGATTTCAACGCCGTCACCAACGCCTGCAATGCACCACGTTCTTGATCGTTCGGCAGGCGGAACCCTTTGCCCGGCTCAACGAAGTCCTTGTAATAACGCACAGCAAAACCCGCCGCCGCATCCAGATCAGGGTTCGCCTCAGGCGATGCATCCGGCGCATAACGCTGAATGAACGCCCACAGTTTATCCTTGTCGCTGGCTTGCGACACCGACGCGAGGTTCAGCAACATCGAAAACGGCACCACCATCGTCGACGTGGGAACGTTCTCACCATGAATGTGGAACACAGGGTTGTTCAGCTTACCCACATCATCCTGCGTCGGGTAGGCACGCAACTGCTGGTGATACTCGTCCACCGCCTTCGGGATCACGTCAAAATGCATCCGCTTTGCTGTCTTCGGCTTCAGGTACATAAAATACGACAGGGATTCCGTGCTGGCGTAAGTCAGCCACTCATCAATGCTGACCCCATTTCCGGACGTCTTCGAAATCTTGTGGCCTTGGTCATCCAAAAACAGCTCATAACTGAAATGTTCCGGCTTCTTGCCACCCAAAATCTCGCAGATACGGTCATAGATCGGCGTGTTGGTGGAGTGATCTTTGCCATACATCTCAAAGTCCACATCAAGGCTCGCCCAGCGCGCACCAAAATCTGGCTTCCACTGTAACTTTACGTTGCCACCTGTCACCGGGACCGTGAATTCCTTGCCGGTTTCGTCGTCAAACGTCACCGTGCCAGCCTTCGCATCAACTGATTTCATCGGAACATACATCACGCGGCCAGATTCAGGGTGCATCGGCAGAAAGATCGAATACGTCTCACGGCGCTCTTCGCGCAGGGACTTCAACATCACCGCCATGACTTCGTCGTACTTTTCAGCCGCGCGCAACAGCACTTCGTCAAACTTACCGGACTCGTAATAGTCTTTGCCTGAGATAAACTCGTACTCAAACCCGAACGTGTCCAAGAAACGACGCAACATAGCATTGTTGTGATGGCCAAAGCTCTCATATTCATCAAATGGATCCGGCACGGATGTCAGCGGCAGCTGCATATACTGCTCAAGGCGCTCGGGGTTTGGCACGTTGCTCGGTACTTTGCGCATGCCATCCAGATCGTCGGAAAAACAAACCAACCGTGTCGGAATATCCGAGATCACCTCAAACGCGCGGCGCACCATCGTTGTGCGGCTCACCTCGCCGAATGTCCCGATATGGGGCAGGCCAGACGGGCCATACCCCGTCTCAAACAAAACATGATCCTTACCGGATTTCTCAATCCGTTTGAGCAGCGTGCGCGCCTCTACAAAGGGCCAAGCCTTGGACGTCATGCCCGCATCGCGCAAATTACTCATGGTTATTCTCACATTTTAGCGCCGCCACCCCTATGGTGCGGCATGTCGCGCGTCCTATTGCAGCGCAGCGTTGGCGTCAATAAATGTAGAACCAACAACAGGAGCCCTACGCATGTCAGATACGCCCTCCCTAACCGCACAAGACGCGCTTTGCGCCGTGATGATCGCGGTGTCTGCCAGCGATGAAAACATCCTTACGGCTGAACTGGTAAAGATCACCAACATTATCAACAACCTGCCCGTGTTTGCCGAATACGACGCCGACCATGTTCCGCGCGTTTCGCAAACCGTGTTTGACCTGTTTGAACAAGAAGACGGGTTGGATGCGCTGTTTGGCCTGATCCGCGACACCCTGCCAAAGCGCTTGAACGAAACAGCCTACGCATTGGCCTGTGATGTAGCCGCTGCTGACGGTGACATCGCGCAATCCGAACTGCGGATGCTCGAAGAAATCCGCTATGAGCTGAACATCGACCGCCTGCACGCCGCCGCAATCGAACGCGGTGCACGCGCCCGTCACATGACGCTCTAGGTGCCAAATTTAATTTGCAGGTACGTCCAATTGCGCATCAATATCAACGCCTTGTGAAAACGGACGATCATCATCTGCGCTTAAACTCCAGCGTTGCAGCAACACCTGCTGCAACCGCTTGGCACGTCTGTTCCATTCGATTGAGCCAGCCGGAACCTCGTCGCCCGCAGCCTTGCCCTGTTCACGCCTTTCAAGGTTGGCTGCAAAGATCGCAAATGTAACGTCGGACCCGTCCGCCGTTTCAACATAGCCCGCCAGACTGCTGACAAAATTCAACGTTCCTGTCTTCGCCCGCACTTCATTCGGGAAAGTCTCAATACGTTCGTTGTCAGCGTCGCGCATCGCGATACGCCGCATAATCGGGCGCAATGGCCCGTCTGCGCCAACGGCCTGCATGACCTTCACGATGTCTGCAGCACTCACGCGGTTCGCATCACTCAATCCAGAATGATCCACAAACCGCCCCTCAATGCCGTAGGTTTCCCCCAACCAACGCGTCATTTGCGCGGCCGAGCTTTCGATCTTCAAAGTCGTACGATACCGCGCCTGCGTCGCGGCCAACCCACAAATTTCCGCCGTCAGGTTCGTGGAATACAGCAGCATTTCCTGCAAAATCACCCGCAATGTCGGACTGCGGTGCTGTGCAACCTCAATGCCGTCCGGAAAATCATCGACCACTTCGGGAAACGGCAGCGAAACCCCGGCCCCACGTGCCAACGTCTGAA
>JAHBAO020000034.1 GCA_018500065.2 Octadecabacter sp.
GCCGACGTCGTTACAAACAGCGCACCGATGACGCTTGTATTAATGATCTTCATTTTCTTTCCTCCACTTGGGTTTCTGACATTATCTTGCGGTGCGTCATGCGACGCGGTCCGTGCGCTGCCCGGTCAGTGCAGGCAGATCATCTCGTGAAATATTCGGGTTGCATTTAATGGCATCCATCAGGCCAATGCCTTCGCGCTTTGCCTGATGGGCAACAGCGCTTGCGAGGTCATAGCCGACATGCCCGGCCAGTTCGGTGGCAAGCACCAAGCTGCCGTCAAATAACGCTTGGCAGCGGTCGCGATCAACCGTGATGCCGTCAATGCACCGTGTGCGCAGCGCGTTTTCAAGCAGGTTTATGGAATCGAGCAATCGGTGCAGCAGTACGGGCTCCATCGCATTTAGTTGTAACTCCCCCGCTTCGGCGGCCAGCGTTACGGTCAGGTCATTGCCAATGACCGCAAAGCAGACTTGGTTCACCACCTCGGGAATGACGGGATTTACCTTACCTGGCATGATAGAAGATCCGGCCTGCATCGCTGACAAGTTCAACTCGCCCAGCCCAGCCCGTGGGCCGCTAGATAGCAGGCGCAAGTCGGATGATATTTTGGAAAGCTTGACCGCAACACTTTTCAGCGCACTTGAAAACAAGACCAACGCCCCTTGGTCATAGGTCGCCCCGAACAGATTTTCGGCGCTGTAAAAATCATACCCCGAGGCTTCGGACAATTTTTTAACCACCAATTCGCGGTATCCTTGCGGGGCGGAAATTCCGTTGCCAATGGCTGTGCCGCCAAGATTGGTTTCGCGCAATGCGTCCCGTGTCTGGCGCACACGTCCGATATTGTCAGACAAGGTGGCTGCAAAGGCCGCAAACTCATCCCCGACCGTCATTGGCACAGCATCCTGAAGCTGCGTGCGCCCGACCTTGACGATGTCCTGAAATTCTGTGGCTTTGCGATCAAGCGCGTCTCGCAGCAGTCCATATTCGCTGAGCAAGCTGGCCGAGCTGTTCAACACGGCAAGCCGAATGGCCGTTGGATAGACGTCATTTGTGGATTGGGAACGGTTCACATCGTCATTGGGATGCAAATGCTCACTGCGCCAAACCCATGCCCCATCCGCTGCAAGCTGATGTTCGCAATCACCTCGTTAGCGTTCATATTGCTTGACGTGCCAGCCCCGCCCTGAAGCATATCAACCTGAAAATGGTCATGGTGTTGACCTGCGATGATCTCCTCGGCGCTCTTGATGATTTCGCGCGCTTTGGCATCGCTGAGCGCACCAACCGATCTGTTCGCTTTGGCGGCGGCAAGTTTCACAGTTGCCAACGCAACAACCATCTGCGGGTGATCCACAAGCCTGCTGCCAGAGATTTGGAAATTCTCGATCGCCCGCGCGGTTTGGATCCCATAGGCAGACGTGGCGTCGATTTCGATCTGTCCGAGTGCATCACGTTCTGTTCGCATTTGACGCGGCCTTTCAATTCGTTTCCTGAATGTGGGTTGAAATTGATCAGCTTGGGAAATGCCGTTTTTGCAATTGGCTTGCGATTTTCGCAACTTGCGCGCGCGAACAACGGCGTTGCCAAAACGGCAATTGATGACCGTATTCAATCGTGTACGATCGTCGTGTTTGCGCTGTGTATTGGGGAAGCGACATGGAAATTTCTTGGCTGCAAGATTTTATCGCGCTCGCCCAAACGGGCGTATTCGCCAGAGCGGCGGAAAAGCGAAATGTGACGCAACCTGCATTTACACGTCGCATCAAGCGGCTTGAATATGCCATCGGCGCAGATCTGATAGATCGGTCAGTTCACCCTGTTGTTTTGACCCAAGCCGGTCAAAATTCCTGCCGACGGCCCAAAGCATGGTGTATGATTGGGAAAGAACGCGCGCCGAACTTGGCGAAGATGGTCCAAAAATTGAAAAAATAAGGATCGCAACGCTGCAATCCCTCGCGGTGTCTTATATGCCGCATCTCGTGAAGTCGCTGTTCCCAGACGGGCGCGCGCCAAATGTTCAAGTGACTGCAGACAATTTCGCAGGCTGTATCGAGGCGATCATTTCCGGCGGTGCCGACGCAATGATTTGTTATTCGCACAAGGATATTCAAACCGGCGATCATGTGTTGGACGAGGTAAGCTCCACACTGGGGTCAGACAGGTTGATCCCGGTAAGTTGCGTTCAACAGGGCCGCGCAAAATTTTCTTTGAAAGACCCGTCCATCCCATTTCTAAAATACAGCAATATGAGCTTCCTAGGCAGAGTGACGAAACTCATGCTCGATAAGTCAGAGTCTGATCTCGCACTTGTGCCGGTTTATGAGGATTCAATTGCCGCCGCACTTAAGTCCGCAGCACTGGAAGGGCTTGGCATTGCATGGCTCCCCGAGGGGCTGGTTAAACACGAGTTGGAATGGGGCCTGCTTGCCAACATTTCTGGCGGAGAAGCTGATTTTGAAGTCCCGATTAGCGTGACTGTCTATCGAGGGCGCAGGCCCCAGACACGTTCGTTTGAGCGTTTTTGGGCGGCCTTGAATCTCTGATCTCGCCACGATCGGTCTTGATTACCGTGTGCTTTCGCGAAAGATGTGCTTCCTTACGTTTCGAAAAGCGATATTTTGCGTCACGCAAATAGTGTAATTTTCAGCCTACGAAAATCACTGCATTTTGCACCAAACAATGATAATCTATCATTCGCAGATGCAACACAATCTATGTTGCGCGCGCAAGCAGCACAAAATCAACAGGTCCGCTCTGGGCTCGAAGCACGCATTCAGCCAACCTTCGGCAATAAGATAGACGCATCGCCATAGCTGAAAAAGCGGTAGTCGTTCGCTATCGCATGGGCATAAATCTCACGTATACGCTCCTGCCCCATCATCGCGCTGACCAGCATCATCAATGTGGATTTGGGCAGATGGAAATTCGTCATCAGCCCATCTGCAATCTGAAATTCAAAACCCGGGGTAATGAAGATATCCGTATCCCCCTCCCACGCCTCAAGGACGCCTGAGCGTCCTGCGGTTTCAATCAGACGGCACGCGGTTGTGCCCACGGGGATCACGCGCCCGCCTGATGCTTTGGTCGCCATCACGTCCGCCGCCGTCTTCGCGCTCACCTGTCCCCATTCGGAATGCATGACATGCTCGGACACATCATCGACCTTTACGGGCAAAAACGTCCCCGCGCCGACATGCAGCGTCACGTAGCTGAACTTCACCCCCATCGCGGCGAGGTCATCCAGCAACCACGTCTCGAAATGCAGCGACGCAGTTGGTGCCGCAACGGCGCCCGTATTGGCGGCCCAAACGGTTTGATAGTCGTCTTTGTCTTGCTCATCCGCCGCACGCTTGGCCGCGATATAAGGCGGCAGTGGCATCGCGCCCGCCTCGTTCAAGGC
>JAHBAO020000141.1 GCA_018500065.2 Octadecabacter sp.
CCAGCGTGAGCACAATTTCGCGATTGTGGATGAGGTGGATTCCATCCTTGTCGATGAAGCGCGTACGCCTTTGATCATTTCCGGTCCCGCTGAAGACCGCAGCGAAATGTACATGACCATCGACAAGCTGATCCCTGAAATTCAAGACGACCACTTCACGCTGGATGAAAAAACCCGCAACGTGAACTACACCGACGAAGGCAACGAATTCCTTGAAGAACGTTTGGTGACGGCTGGAATTTTACCTGAAGACCAATCGCTTTACGCGCCTGAAAGCACGTCCATTGTGCACCACGTCAACCAAGGCCTACGGGCGCACAAGCTGTTCACGCGCGACAAGGACTATATTGTGCGTGATAACGAAGTGGTCTTGATTGATGAATTTACCGGTCGGATGATGACAGGCCGCCGTTTGTCCGAAGGATTGCACCAGGCCATCGAGGCCAAAGAAGATTGCAAAATCATGCCTGAGAACGTCACGCTCGCGTCTGTGACATTCCAAAACTACTTCCGCTTGTACAACAAGCTGGGTGGTATGACGGGTACGGCGTTGACAGAAGCGGACGAGTTTGCCGAAATTTACGGGCTGGGTGTTGTCGAAGTTCCGACAAACCGTCCCATTGCGCGGATCGACGAGCACGACCAAGTCTATCGCACCGCGAAAGAAAAATTCGACGGTGTTGTAAAGGCGATCAAAGAAGCCAACGCCAAGGGTCAACCAACATTGGTTGGTACGACATCCATCGAGAAGTCAGAATTTCTTAGCCAGCTTTTGGACGCCGAAGGCATTCCCCACAACGTCTTGAACGCGCGCCAGCACGAACAGGAAGCACAAATTGTTGCGGACGCTGGTAAGCTGGGAGCGGTCACAATCGCGACGAACATGGCGGGCCGTGGGACCGACATTAAGCTTGGCGGGAATATCGAATTCAAGATCATGGAGGCAATTGCCGCGACGCCGGATGATGTGAACGAAGAAGTGCGTGCGCAGATTGAAGAAGCGCACAAAGCGGACGAGCAAGCGGTTAAAGACGCGGGCGGTTTGTACGTGCTCGCGACAGAGCGTCACGAGAGCCGCCGCATTGATAACCAGCTTCGCGGGCGTTCTGGCCGCCAAGGTGACCCGGGCAAGTCGTCGTTCTTTCTGTCCTTGGAAGATGACTTGATGCGTATCTTCGGGTCCGAACGTCTCGACAAAGTCCTGTCTTCGCTCGGTATGAAAGACGGCGAAGCGATTGTGCACCCTTGGGTCAACAAGTCCCTCGAGCGTGCTCAAGCCAAGGTAGAAGGCCGTAACTTCGATATTCGTAAGCAGCTTCTGAAGTTCGATGATGTGATGAACGACCAGCGTAAGGTTATCTTTAGCCAACGCCGTGAAATCATGGAAGCCGAAGACCTGTCCGAAATTGCCGCTGACATGCGCAGCCAAGTGATCGACGATCTCGTTGACGCGCACATCCCTGCCAAAAGCTATGCAGACCAGTGGGATACTGAAGGCCTGTATGCGCAGGTTATCGCGCAGCTTGGTCTCGATGTTCCCGTGATTGACTGGGCGAACGAAGAAGGCGTTGACGACGATGATATTCGTGAACGTCTTGAGGAAGCGGCAGACGCATATATGGAGGAAAAGACTGCCGCGTTTGGCCCAGAGATTATGCGCAACATTGAAAAGCAAATCTTGTTGCAGACGATTGATGCGAAGTGGCGCGAGCACTTGCTGACGCTCGAACATCTGCGTTCGGTTGTCGGTTTCCGTGGATATGCGCAGCGTGATCCGTTGAACGAATATAAAACGGAATCGTTCCAACTGTTTGAAGGTCTGCTAGATGGTCTGCGCTCTGAGGTGACACAAAAACTCGCCCAGATCCGCCCGATGACGAAAGAAGAGCAAGACGCGATGGTTGCGCAAGCAATGGAGCAGCAACGTCAAGCACAGGGCATTGCGGCCACGCCACCGGTACCGAACGCGGATGCAAAGCCGGGCTTTGATGAAGCGGATCAATCGACTTGGGGCAACCCCGGACGCAATGATACGTGTCCATGCGGTTCCGGTAACAAGTTCAAGCACTGTCATGGTCGCATGTAAAACTGTTTAATAACAGTGCCTTAGTATCCCATTGCACTGCATAAAATGTTATGCAATTGTTATGCAAATGGCGAATTTGCATAGGTTGTTAGGCATTTGTTAGGCAAAACTGAAGGCGAGTTTGAAGAAAAACTGCTTGATGGAAGGGTGCTGTTGTTTAGTCGCAATGGCATCTTCCAAGTGCGATTGTACAAAGGCAAGCGACAGTACATCTACAAAAGCCTTAAGACACGAGACTTGGCTAAGGCACGTGATTTGGCAGTACGTGCGCACTACGAGTTAGAGTTTCGCAAAGAAGAGCAGCTGCCACTGCAGATTAAACGCTTCAGTGATGTGCTGAATGAATATGAACGACTGCGTGAGAGCCAAAACGCACGTGGTACTTATGCTCACAACAACAAAGCCAATCAGCAGCAGACAAGTGATTACATGCTGCGTCAGATACGGCGTGTGAGTAAGTTTTGGCATGAGTACTGCGGCAAGAAGCCAGTTGATAAGATAGATAACGCACTGTTGCGTGACTACGTTGATTGGCGACGTGACTACTATCACCGTATGCCCATAGACAAACGCCCAAAGAACCACAGCTTAAATCCAGCAGATAAAACACTTGAGTGGGAAACTACTTTTGCACTTACTGTGCTTAAGTTTGCACAAGAACGTGGCTACAGAGGCAACAAGCCAACACCCACGTTTAGACACAAAGCACAGCGTACTAAAACACGCCCAGCATTCACACTGCGAGAATACAGTGTGCTGTACAAGGGCATTAGGCGTTGGATGCATGAAGAGAAAGATAATGCTCGTTGGCGCTACACACGTGAGCTACTGCGTGACTATGTGCTTGTCCTTGCCAACAGTGGCATGCGTGTAGGCGAGGCTAATAACTTGCGTGTGGATGACTTAGAGCGGTTTACAGATGAACGTGGTAGAGAAAACTACGCATTTAACGTCAACGGCAAGACTGGAAAGCGTTACGTTATTCTACGTGCTAACGCTGCAAGATATGTGGAGCGTACACTTGAGCGAAATGCTCGTTGGCAAGAAGAGTGGGCAAAGACGGCAGCAGTTGGTGCAAAACAGCATAGCCGTAAAACAGCACAGCATGATGATTGGCTGTTTCGAATGCCAGATGGCAACAAGATTATCACGCTGATTGATCAGTTTAACGAAGTTCTTAAGCGTGAAAACATCACTCACAATGCTGATGGCGAGAAGTATACACTGTACAGCTTAAGGCACTTTTACGCTGTGCAGATGCTGAGACATGGCAAAGTTAATGTGTTTGATATCGCACGTAACATGGGCACCAGTGTGCAGATTATCGAAAGTTACTACGGCAAGCATGCCACTGCACAAGAACTTGCTACGAGGTTGGGTGGGTAAAAAGGGTAGGAAC
>JAHBAO020000385.1 GCA_018500065.2 Octadecabacter sp.
GCCCGCCAGGAAAGCGGCGTTGTGATGGTCGGGCGCGTGCGCCCTGACACGATTTCAGCGTTGATCTTGTGGGGAAGCGCCAACAGCGATGATCAGGTGGCGATTGTTCCAGTTAGCGCAGTGCTAAAGGCCCAATAATTCTGATCAACTTAGCGGTTCTTTAGATCGGGCCATGTATCGCTGAGACGATAGCCTTCGGGCCAGGGATCATCAGGGTCGAGCATGTGTTGATGGGTTCCAGTAATCCAAGCGCGGCCTGTGATTTCAGGGATGATCGCGGGGGTGTCGCCTACGGTTGTCGCCTCCACGATGCGGCCATGAAATTGCGAATTGATGATTGAGCGCGCGGTGAAGGTGTCACCGACTTGCATCTCGCCACGTGCATGAAGCAGCGCCATGCGTGCAGAGGCCGCCGTGCCGGTTGGGGATCGGTCGATTTTCCCCGGTTGGATGGCGACTGCGGCAGATGTCGTTAAGTGGCGGCCCTCGCGCGTGATCGGCCCCGCGAAAAGACAAAACGAAAAATGCGTCCAGTCGGGGTTGTCTGGATGGTGAAACGTCAGCTGTTCATTGGCCGCATTGGTGATCGCCACACCAAGCTGCGCGAGGGTCTTGGCCTCAGTTGCCACCAAATCAAACCCCAATGCCGCCGCATCGACGACCACAAAGCTATCGCCGCCAAAGGCCGTGTCGACGGTGATGTGCCCCAAGTTCGGAACGTCCAACGACACCCCCATGTCGCCCGCGAAAGACGGCAGGTTTAGCACGGAAATTCGTTCGGCTTTGCCATTTTTACACTCGGCCCGTACGCGCACCAATCCACCGGGCGCTTCGAGCACCATTTCGGTTACAGGTTCCGTCATCGGGATGATGCCGCTGTCCAACAACACGGTTGCGACGCAGATGGAGTTGGACCCAGACATCGGGGGCGTGTCTTCGGGCTCCATAATGATCCAGCCCATTTGGGCGTCGGGATGTACGGGTGGCACCAGTAGGTTCACATGTCGAAATACGCCGCCGCGCGGTTCGTTCAGCATGAAGTTGCGCAAGCTTTGATCTTTGGCGATCCATGTGCGTTGTTCCCACAGTGTTTTGCCGGGTGGTGGGGTGACGCCGCCGATGATGACATCTCCGACTTCGCCTTCTGCATGGCAGGATACTACGTGAATTGTTTTGCTGCTGCGCATGCTCGATATCCTTTAGCTGACGCACGGTGTCGTCGGTTTCTGCACGCATATTACGCGCAGAAACGACATCAGACGTATAGCGTAAAGGACGTGTCAGGCGCTATGAATTGCCAGACCGGAACATCGCTGCGTCTGCTGCGGCGCGGCGGATCGCGTTCGATTTGTGCACGGTTTCCATGTATTCCGCTTCGGGGTCACTGTCATAAACAACGCCGCCACCGGCCTGAATATAAAGCTGGTCGCCCTTAAGGACCGCCGTGCGCAAGGCAATACACATGTCCATGTCGCCATTGGCTGAAAAGTACCCGCAACCGCCGCCGTAAAGTCCGCGTTTTTCGGGCTCTAGCTCGTCGATGATTTCCATCGCCCGCACTTTGGGCGCGCCTGAAACGGTGCCCGCTGGCATGCCTGCGAAGAAGGCTGACAGGGCGTCTTGATCATCAGCCAGCTCACCCACAACGTTGGACACGATGTGCATAACGTGGCTGTAGCGTTCGACGATGAATTGCTCGGTTGGGCGCACGGTGCCGATTTTTGACACCTTGCCTGTGTCGTTGCGGCCCAAGTCGAGCAGCATCAAATGTTCGGCCAGTTCTTTCTGATCCGCCATCAAGTCCAACTCGTTGGCGTTGTCTTCTTCTGGCGTGGCACCGCGGGGCCGGGTTCCGGCAATCGGGCGGATCGTCACTTCGGACCCGAACACGCGCACTAAGATTTCTGGGGACGCGCCAATGACCTGATAATCGCCGTAGTTAAAATAGAACATAAACGGCGACGGGTTCGTGCGGCGCAAGCTGCGATAAAGCGCGAAGGGCGGTTCGGAATAGGTTTGCGTCCAGCGTTGGCTTGGCACGCATTGGAAAATGTCACCCGCGCGAATGTAGTCTTTCGCTTTTTCAACGGCTTCCATGTAGCCCGACTTGGTGAAGTTGGACACAGGGTCAGGCGCATCTGCGGCTGTCCCCAAGGCAAGGTCCACTGTCGGGACCGGACGTTCAAGCGCGCGCTGTGCATCCATCACCCGTTCAGCGGCTTGCGCATAAGCGGCTTTGGCGGACAGGCCAGAGGTTGCGTAGGCGGGGGCCACCAGAATGACTTCACCTTTGACGCCATCCAGAACGGCAACCACGGACGGTCGCAACATCACCGCATCAGGCAGGCCAAGCGGATCAGGGTTGATGTCCGGCAGATGTTCAACAAGGCGGATCATGTCATAGCCAAGATAGCCAAACAGCCCCGCAGAGGCAGCGGGCAGGTCGGCTGGCAGGTCAATCCGGCTTTCAGCGATCAGGCTGCGCAGGTTCGCAAGCGGGTCACCTGATTGATCTTCAAACGCGATGTCATCAAAACGCGCTGATCGGTTGATCCGGCTTTGCGTGCCGCGACATTCCCAGATCAGGTCGGGTTTCATGCCCACAATCGAATAGCGCCCGCGGATTTCGCCTCCCGTTACTGATTCCAGCAAAAACGCGTCTTTGCCCGCGCTTGTCAGTTTCAGCATCAAGGACACAGGCGTATCAAGGTCCGCCGTCAGCCGCGTATAAACGATCTGGTTTTCGCCCGCGTTGTAGCCAGCGCTGAAGGTTTCGAATTCAGGCGTCATGACTTACCGGAAATTGGCGTGAACAGCATTGAGCGCTTGTTCGTTAATCTGAACGTCAGTGCGCAACTGCACGGTGCGGCTGTAAAGCTCGTAGATGTCCTGCGCGATGCCTTCACCCACGGTTTCAGCAACAGACGCGACCTCGGCGCTATAAGCTGCGTCAGTTTCATCCGCAGCGGTGATTGCATCCAAACGAACAATGATTGCGTCACCCTGATTTGGCAGAACACGCACATCGCCTTGTGCCATCTCAAAGATGTCGGTCAAAAACGTGCTCGGTGCGCCGTTGATAAACCCGCGACGGGTGATGTTGGTTTCTTGGATCGCATCAAGCTCAAGGAAGGCAAAGTCCTGAACTGCAGAGCTAAGCTGTGCCTGCTTTTCCTCAGCCGCAGCCAAAACAGCCGCTGTGGTTTCTTGCGCTTCCCATCCTGCAATCACGTCTTCACGAATGTCCTCAAGCGGGATCAAAGTTGGTGCGCGGATTTCCACGACCTCAAGGGCGAACAAACCACCATCGTCCAGATCGGTCAGTTCAGGGTAATCCCCAACGTCTTGAGTTTCCGCCAAATCACGGAACGCTGCATAGGCTGCGATGCCATCTGTGGTCACGTTGGTGAAATCAAGCGCGCCCAGGACCATGTCCGTTTGCTCAGCCAAGTTATCCAGCGTCGCGCCACCGGCCAGAAGGTTGGTGATCGGGTCGATCTGGTCCTGGATGACACGGCGCGCACGCGCTGCGGATTGATCTTCGCGCAACTGGGGCAGGGCGTCTTCAAACGTCGTATTACGCGCGGCCAATACCGCGTTCATGCGAAACAGCGTTGGGCCAAGGTCGCTTGGGAACGGGCCAACAACGCCGCCTGTTTCGGCAGCAAAGATCGCGCCGCCGGCATCGCCCATTTCGGCCTCGGTCACATCGCCACCATCGACATCAGACAGGCTTAACCCGCGTTCTTCAACAAGATCGGGGAAGGTTGTTTCACCTGCGTTGATTGCATCAAGCGCGGTTTGTGCCGCTTCATCATCAGAAAACACCAAGCGCTCAATCAGGCGGCGCTCTGCCTGAACAAATTCGTCAATGCGTGCATCGTATTCCGCGCGAAGTTCATCTTCATCCACGGGCATATCGTCTTGGATCATGTCAGGTGTCAGCCAGACATAGCGCAACACGCGGGTCTCGAGGCTGGTGTAAAGATCAGGGTTCGCGTCGTAGTGTGTCTGCAAATTCGCATCCGTCGGGTCTGGCAAGACAATTTCAACGTCTGCGGCTGTCAGTGGTGCCCATGTAAAGGTACGGCCCTCGCGGGTGAATTTTGCCACGACTTCACCAAATGCAACAGGATCCGTGACGCCAGTAAAGACCGCACCCTGCAACAGCGCGCGCGCTGCGCCATCGCGCAAATCGGTTTCGTATTCACGTACGTTCGTGTTGTTTCGTGCGAGGGTTTCGCGATAAACAGTGCGATCAAATGCGCCATCAATGCCGCGGAACGACGGGGTGGCCAGCACTTGTGCGCCGACAACGTCATCACCAACAGACAGGCCAAGCGTTGCAGTTTCGCTGTCCAAACTGCGCTCGGCGACAACAACCTGCAATGCACGGGCCGGAATGTTTGCGGCCTCTGCTTCAGGAAACGAAAGCGCGCGGCCTTGTTGTGCACTGGCAATGCTGATCTGGGATTGTAATTCTTGGTAGTAGCGCTGCACTGAAACAGGCTTTTCACCGACCGTCCCGACCGAGCTGATATTGCCCGAAAGCCCTGTCGCGCCAAAACCCATAAGCCCAACAAACAACAGACCCATAATGATCCATACAAAGAAGTTTTTAGTCTTGCCTTTGGCCATGATGCAATCGCCTAAAATTGAAGTCGGTTTAACGTTTGCAACTGAATAGGCGGGGCATGGGCCGCGTGCAAGCAGACTTAACCGTGATAGGCAACCAGACGGTCAAACAATTCAGTGATCCCAGCGCGATCCACGTTCGCGAATGCGACCCGAAGGTGCTGTGTGCCTTGGCCATCAGGCATGAACATCGTGCCGGGCAGGGTGAGGACGCCGGCCTGTTGCACCAAATCGCGTGCCAAATCATCAGAGTGCATGTCGAACGGGTGCTTGATATAGGCGAAATACGCACCGCAGCCGATCAGTGTCCAACCCAGTTCGGCCAGTCGCGGGAACTGTTCTTGGATTGCCGCGCGCCGATCAAGGATTTCAAGGCGCTCACCCGCCAGCCAGTCGCCAAGGTTTTGCATGCCCCAAAGCGCGGCGTGCTGGCCCAATTGGTTGGGGCAGATCGTGACGGTATCGAGGAACTTTTCGACCTCAACCAAGCGGGACGGTGACGCAACCAAAGCCCCAACGCGGTGACCGGTCAGACGGTAGGCTTTTGAAAACGAATAAAGCTGGATCAGCGTGTCGTCCCAATTTGGAACTTTGAACAGGTCGTGCGGCGCACCCGTGCGACTGTCAAAATCGCGGTAGGTTTCGTCAATGATCAGCGCGATACCGTTTGCGCGGGCGAGATCAGCGAATGCCGTAACCGTTTCGGCGGGGTATTCGACGCCACCGGGATTGTTCGGGGTCACCAAAACAATCGCACGGGTCTTCGGTGTGATCAGTGTCGCCGCATCGTCTGCGTTTGGAATGAGCCCGTTGTTTGCCGCCAAAGGAACGGTTTTAACGCCCGCCATATCCAACCACATGCGGTGGTTGAAGTAATATGGAACGGGTATGATAACTTCGTCGTCTTCACCGCAAAGTATTGAAATAGCAGCGGTAAATGCTTGGTTGCAACCGGATGTGATGGCGACATTGTCCGCTGAAATCTGTCCGCCGTAGCTGTGTGACCACTGCGTCGCGACTTCTGCGCGCAATTCCGGCAAGCCCAGCACTGGCCCGTATAAATGGGTCTCGTCGTTGTCCACAATCATCCGTGCCATCGCTTGGCGCATCGCCAAGGGCGGCGGATCAACAGGCGCGGCTTGGCTGACGTTGATCAGCGGGCGTGTGCTGAAATCGACCCCGTCCAGCCAGCGACGCGCCTCCATGACGGGGGGCGAAAACGTGGTGGCTGTGCGGGGTAGGGTCATGTCTGGCTCATCTGTTGGAGCCTCCGGCGGGAGTTTGTTGGCCAAGATGAAGAGGGGTGGGTTTCGCTTCATTTTGGCTGAAAAACTCACCCCGTAGGGTCAATTTCATAGACGTCCGCGGGTTAATCTTTGCCACGGTAGGGTTCGACGTATTGCAGCGCCATGTCCCAGGGGAAGAAAATCCATGTGTCTTGGGACACGCCTGTGATGAACGTATCCACCTGCGGTTCGCCTTCGGGCTTGGCGTAGACAGTTGCGAAATGGGCGTTTGGATAAAGTTCGCGCACCAGTTCCAATGTCTTACCGCTGTCGACCAGATCGTCGATCACAAGGATACCCGTCCCATCGCCCATAATTTCAGCGTCAGGCGACTTGAGCACTTTTGCTTCACGACGTTGATCTGCAGCACCGCCACCGGAATGATAAGATACGACCGAAATTGTATCGACTGTGCGCACATCCAATTCGCGCGCAACGATCATGGCGGGGGCCATGCCGCCACGCGTAATCGCGACAACAGCTTTCCAAGCGCCATCATCGGGGCCTTTGCCATCCAGACGCCATGCAAGCGCACGGCTGTCGCGGTGGATTTGATCCCAAGAGATATGGAACCCTTTTTCGTGGGGCAGACGGTCGGTCATGGTTTAGTCCTTGTTGGGTGACATATCAGGCGCGTCGACGGCTTTCATGCCAACAACGTGGTAACCTGCGTCTACGTGGTGGGTTTCGCCGGTGACGCCTGTGCTGAGATCAGACAGCAGATACAGCGCAGAGCCGCCGACTTCGTCGATGGATACGTTTTTGCGCAGCGGCGAGTTGTATTCGTTCCATTTCAGGATGTAGCGGAAGTCGCCAATACCAGAGGCCGCAAGCGTCTTGATTGGGCCCGCCGAAATCGCGTTGACGCGGATACCGTCTTTGCCGAGGTCTTCGGCCATGTAACGCACGCTGGCTTCCAGCGCCGCCTTGGCCACGCCCATGACGTTGTAATGTGGCATGATCCGTTCCGCGCCGTAATAGGTGAGGGTAATGGCGCTGCCGCCTTTATTCATCATCTTCTCAGCGCGCTGCATCACGGCGGTGAAGGAATAAACCGAGATATCCATCGTCATACGGAAGTTGTCTGCGCTGGTGTCGACGTAACGGCCGCGAAGTTCGCTTTTGTCTGAAAAACCAATGGCATGAACGACGAAGTCAATGTTGTCCCAGCGATCCTTGATGCCGTCAAACAACCCGTCAATAGAGGCATCGTCGCTGACGTCACAGGGCAATACAATATCTGAACCAAGGGATGCAGCCAGCGGGTCTACGCGTTTTTTTAACGCATCACCTTGATAAGAGAACGCAAGTTCCGCGCCTGCATCGGCGAGGGCTTTGGCGATGCCCCATGCAATGGATTTGTCGTTGGCGAGGCCCATAATCAGGCCGCGTTTTCCTTGCATCAAGTTGGATGACATATCGTTCCCTTCATCGCGCCGCGTTATGGACGCACTGCTTTGGCCGCACTTTGGCGGATCTTGGTGCCTTGGTTTAGGCGATAGGGACGACTGCTACAAGATGTGAGCGTCTTGAAGGTTCCCACTTGCTCCCGCGGCGCGCTAGGCCCATTCTCTGAAGGGTGTAAAACGAACAGGGCTTAAGAAATGGCAGACCGTACCGGTAAATTTGCAGGCGATGATCCTTTTGAGATTGCAAAAACGTGGTTGGCTGAGGCTGAAGCGGCTGAATTGAACGATCCGAACGCGATCGCTTTGTCGACCGTGGACGCAGACGGCATGCCCAATGCCCGCATGGTTCTTCTCAAGGAAATCGAGGCGGACGCATTTGTCTTTTACACAAACTACGACAGCAAGAAGGGGCAGGAGCTGGCGCAGTCAGGCAAAGCCGCCTTTGTGATGCACTGGAAATCACTGCGCCGCCAGATCCGCGTGCGCGGCACGATCGCGCGTGAAGACGGCCCGCAAGCTGATGAATACTATTCCTCGCGCAGCCTCAAAAGCCGACTTGGGGCTTGGGCGTCAAATCAGTCCCAACCGTTGTCGTCGCGTGCGGCCTTGGTCGGTGAAGTCGCGAAAGTTACGGCATCCAAAGGGATCAATCCGGAACGCCCGCCATTCTGGGGCGGATTCCGAATCTCTCCGGTTGAAATCGAGTTTTGGGCCGATGGCGACTTTAGGTTGCACGATCGGTTTCGTTGGTCGCGTTCTGGGCTGCATACCCCTTGGAAAATTGACCGATTGAACCCTTAATTTTTCACGCGTCGTGAAAATTGCCGTATAGGAACGCTTGTAATTTGCGTTTGGACCGTCCAGTTAACCTTCGGATGGAAATCGCTCGCGTTAGTTCTGGAGATGCGTTGGCCAAGACAAGAATGAACACCGAAATGGATACTGACGGATACACTATGGACGGCCACGTGAAGTGGTTTGACCCCGGCAAGGGCTTTGGATTTATTGTCGCCACCGATGGTGGGCCAGATATTTTATTACATGCCAATGTGTTGCGCAATTTCGGGCAAAGTTCCGTTGCGGATGGCACTGGCATCGCAGTCATGGTCACGAAAACCGACCGCGGGCTGCAGGCAACTGAGGTTTTGTCCATCGAGCAAAGCCAGGAACCGGTATCATCAGGCCTGGCCGATTTCGCAGAATTCGACCCTGAAGAAATTGCAGCGGCCCCGATTGAGCCGGCACGCGTCAAGTGGTTCGACAAAGCCAAAGGCTTTGGATTCGCGAATGTATTTGGCGACGGCGCTGACGTCTTTGTGCATATCGAAGTCTTGCGCCTTGCGGGGCTTGCTGATTTGCTTCCCGGCGAAGCCGTTGCGCTGCGGGCCATCGAAGGCAAACGCGGGCTTATGGCGGCAGAGGTTTTGCCATGGGAAAGCGCGGTTCCCCGCGATTAATCACGGGACTGATTACCACCACGACGATTGCGGCGGCGGCTATTGCTGGCGCGGCACATGCGGCGTGTTCCATTGATACAGTAACCATTCGCGATGATGCGGGGACGGTCCAGTTCACCGTTGATGTCGCCGATTCAGCTGCGGAACGCGCGCAAGGTTTGATGTTTGTCGAACAGATGGCGACGATGCAGGGGATGCTGTTCGTTTATGAACGCCCCCAGCATGCCAGTTTCTGGATGCGCAATACCTTGATCTCGCTTGATATGCTGTTCGTGGGGGAAGCGGGCGTCGTGCAAAACATTCACGCTATGGCGCAGCCGCTCGACGAGACACCGATTTTTGGCGGTGAAGACATTCAATTTGTGTTGGAAATCAATGGCGGATTGGCTGCAATGCTTGGCCTTGAGGTCGGCGATCAGATGCAACATCCGAGTTTTGGCACCGATGCTATCTGGCCGTGTGAAATCAATTAGACAAAATCGTCTTTTGGGGCTTTTCAACCGCGCGATCACGCTTTAGACGAGGCCTCGGTTCGGGGCGTGGCGCAGCCTGGTAGCGCACCTGTTTTGGGTACAGGGGGTCGGAAGTTCGAATCTTCTCGCCCCGACCAACGACTAGAAATAGTCATTTCTACTAAAACCCAAGTCCACAAGATGTTTGTCTCTAGAGAGGCCGCCCACCGGCGGCACTCAATAGGGCGGCCATCTCTGTTTTGACGGACAGATCAGGAAACCGGATTTGTTGCGCACCACCTGACCGTTGTGGAACACGGATATAATTGTCCGCCGTTACCAAATACCCCTGCGATGTGTTTTGACCCAAAAATGAAACCACAAATTTTGGCAGCGCTTCGACAGTTCCGTCGAATTGCAAAATGATCGCGGCGGCTGATTCTGGGTCGGGAAGGGATTCGCAGCGCACCTCATTTGCGTTCGGCTGTACCAAAGACTGGCCCGGGCCGTCGCATACGGCGGCGGCGGCGAAGAACAACTTGTCAGGATAGTCCGTAAAATAGGCCTGTTGTGCGCCTTCTGGGGCGGATTCTGCCGCTAACAGTGTCGTTGAATCCGGCAATTCGGCGCATCCGGCAACAGCAACGGCGACTCCAAACACAGCCCAACGCATAAATTTCTCCAAACAATTTTCAGAGCCAAGACTGACACAGCGGCCCTTGGGTGCAAATCACGTTTCCACGATCATGAATGTTCGAAGTGCCCTGTGGATAACTCATGTAAAAGTTGAACTTTGCAAGGTAGGGTTCTGGCATCCTTGGTGTTTTTGCAATGGGCGAAATGTTAACGTCGTTTGCATAGCTCTGTGTGTAACCCTGAGGGGGAATCGGGGGTGGTTTTTCGCCCTGCGGTGTTCGACCTTGGTCAAGGCTGTTTAATCCACATTTATGGTAAAATATTCGTTGACCCACTAGGTGTAGTTAGGTGATGTTGTGCGGGCTGGATGAGACGACACAACATATAGTGTTGCAGACAGCGTGGGACAGGTTTCGAGCTACTAGATGCTGAATAGTATCGAAGACTTGAGTGCGCCCCCTAATTTTCAGGGGGTGACGCGCTTTGTCTGCCGCGTTGTGTCGTTTCGACAATCAATAGGGTTTGACCCAGAATGGGTCGGCTTGTGGGACAAGGGCTGCTGCAACGTCAGCGCCCGCATTAAACAGAGGCAAGAGCGCGATGAAAATTGAACGCAACTTTACGAAATCCGGACAGGACGCATACGCAGAGGTGGCTTTTAAATCTGCCACGTCCGAAATCCGGAACCCCGACGGTACAATCGTCTTCAAACTTGAGGACTGTCAGATTCCTGAAGCGTGGTCCCAAGTTGCGTCAGACGTCATCGCCCAGAAATATTTCCGCAAAGCGGGCGTTCCATCCGAAACGGTTAAAGTAGAAGAGAAGGGCGTTCCTGAGTTCCTATGGCGTTCTGTTCCTGCTGAGGGCGCGGAGATGTCTGGCGAGATTTCCGCCAAGCAAGTTTTCGACCGTCTTGCTGGTGCATGGGCGTATTGGGGCTGGAAGGGTGGCTACTTCTCAACAGAAGAAGATGCCAAGACCTACTTTGACGAAATGCGCTATATGTTGGCGACACAGCGCGCTGCGCCCAACTCACCACAGTGGTTCAACACAGGCCTGCACTGGGCCTACGGCATTGATGGGCCTGCACAGGGTCACCACTATGTTGATTACCAGACTGGCAAATTGACCAAGTCCAAGTCTTCTTATGAACATCCACAGCCACATGCCTGCTTCATTCAGTCCGTCGCGGACGATCTGGTCAATGAGGGCGGCATTATGGACCTTTGGGTGCGTGAAGCACGTTTGTTCAAGTACGGCTCGGGTACGGGCACGAACTTCAGCTCCTTGCGCGCCGCTGGCGAAAACCTCTCAGGTGGTGGTAAGTCTTCCGGTCTTATGGGCTTTCTGAAAATCGGTGACCGCGCCGCTGGTGCGATCAAGTCCGGTGGTACAACACGCCGCGCCGCCAAGATGGTGATCGTCGATGCAGACCACCCGGATATCGAAGAGTTCATCAACTGGAAGGTTCTGGAAGAGCAGAAGGTGGCTTCCATCGTGGCCGGCTCCAAGATGCACGAAGCCAAGCTGAACCTGATCTTTGACGCGATCAAAGGTTGGGACGGCGCAGAAGCCGATGCCTACGATCCCAAGGTGAACCCACAGCTGAAAGATGCCGTGCGCGAAGCCAAAAAGGTCGCAATTCCAGAGACATACGTTAAGCGCGTGTTGGATTATGCGCGCCAAGGCCACACATCGATCGAATTCCCGACATACGACACGGACTGGGACTCCGAGGCCTACAACTCGGTTTCCGGTCAGAACTCTAACAACTCCATCCGCGTCACGGACGCGTTCTTGAAGGCTGTTGAAGACGACGCGAATTGGAAGCTTATCAACCGTAAAAACGGCGAAGTTCACAAGGTCATCAAGGCGCGCGATTTGTGGGAACAGGTCGGCCACGCGGCATGGGCTTGCGCTGATCCGGGCATCCAGTACCACGACACAGTAAACGCATGGCACACCTGCCCAGAAGATGGCGAGATCCGCGGGTCCAACCCGTGTTCCGAGTACATGTTCCTTGACGATACGGCCTGTAACCTCGCGTCCATGAACCTGCTGACTTTCTACCAGGACAATACGTTCCAAGTTGAAGACTACATGCATGCGTCCCGCCTTTGGACGGTGACATTGGAAATCTCAGTGATGATGGCGCAGTTCCCGAGTAAGGAAATCGCACAGCGGTCTTACGACTTCCGCACATTGGGTCTTGGCTATGCAAACATTGGCGGCCTGCTGATGAACATGGGTTACGGCTACGATTCAGACGAAGGCCGTTCCTTGGCTGGGGCGCTGACAGCGATCATGACCGGCGTGTCTTACGCGACCTCTGCTGAGATCGCCGGCGAGCTTGGCGCGTTCTCTGGATACGAGCGCAACAAAGAGCACATGCTTAAAGTTATCCGCAACCACCGCAACGCAGCCTACGGCGCGTCCGATGGCTACGAAAAGCTGGACGTTAAGCCTGTTCCACTGGATCACGCCAACTGCCCAGACGCGAGCCTTGTCGACATTGCGATGTCGACTTGGGACGAAGCGCTGAAACTGGGTGAACAGCACGGCTACCGCAACGCACAGGTTTCTGTAATTGCACCAACAGGGACCATCGGTCTTGTGATGGACTGTGACACAACAGGTATTGAGCCTGACTTCGCGTTGGTGAAGTTCAAGAAACTTGCTGGTGGTGGTTACTTCAAGATCATCAACCAATCGGTTCCGGCTGCGTTGGCGAAATTGGGCTACACAACGTCGCAAGCTGAAGAAATCCAAGCCTACGCAGTCGGTCACGGAACGTTGGGCAATGCACCTGGCATCAACCACACCGCGCTGGTCGGCCAAGGCTTCAGCCAGGTTGAAATCGACAAGATTGAGGCCGCGCTGCCATCTGCCTTCGACATTCGTTTCGTGTTCAACCAATGGACGCTGGGCGAAGAGTTCTGCACCAAAGTCCTCGGCATTCCTGCCGACAAGCTGAACGACCCAACGTTTGATCTGTTGAAATCCTTGGGCTTCTCGAAAGAAGACACCGACCTTGCCAACGACCACGTTTGCGGCACGATGACACTGGAAGGTGCGCCGCACCTGAAAGAAGAGCACTACGTGGTGTTCGATTGCGCCAACCCGTGCGGCAAGAAGGGCAAGCGTTTCCTGAGCGTTAACAGTCACATCACAATGATGGCTGCGGCTCAGTCGTTCATCTCTGGTGCGATCTCCAAGACGATCAACATGGCGAACGATGCAACAATCGAGGACTGCCAGAAGGCGTACGAGCTGTCTTGGTCTTTGGGTGTGAAAGCCAACGCCTTGTACCGTGATGGATCAAAGCTGTCCCAGCCATTGGCCGCTGCGCTGATTGAAGACGATGAAGAAGCTGCTGAAATCTTGGAAAGCGGAAACATTCACGAAAAGGCGCAAGTGATCGCTGAGAAGATCATCGAGAAGGTCGTCGTAAAAGAGATCATCAAATCGCACCGCGAAAAGATGCCGCAGCGCCGCAAAGGGTACACACAGAAAGCCAATGTTGGCGGTCACAAAGTGTACCTGCGCACAGGCGAATATGAGGACGGTAACCTTGGTGAGATCTTCATCGACATGCACAAAGAAGGTGCCGGCTTCCGCGCGATGATGAACAACTTCGCCATCGCGGTGTCCGTCGGTCTTCAGTACGGCGTGCCGCTGGAAGAGTTCGTTGATGCCTTCACCTTCACGAAGTTCGAACCTGCGGGCATGGTTCAGGGCAACGACAGCATCAAGAACGCCACGTCGATCCTTGACTACATCTTCCGCGAACTGGCTGTGTCCTACCTCGATCGCACTGATCTGGCGCATGTGAAGCCAGAAGGCGCATCTTTCGATGACCTTGGTCGCGGCGAAGAGGAAGGTGTTTCCAACATCCAAGAGATGTCTGACACCGCTGCCTCCAAGTCCTTGGAAGTGCTTAAGCAAATCAGCTCGACAGGTTACCTGCGCAAGCGCGTACCAAATGATCTGTATGTGTTGCAGGGCGGCGCAGGTGCGGGTGCAGTGGCCTTTACGGGCGAAGACACAACCGCAACACTTGATACGCTTATTCCTGCGGTCGCCGCTGGCGGCGGCATGGCGCAGGCAGTGTCTCCAACAACGGCGGTTGCGTCGGGCAGCGTTGGCCTGACGGCGCGCGACAAAGCCAAGATGCAAGGCTATGAAGGCGAAGCCTGTGGCGAGTGCGGCAACTACACGCTGGTGCGCAACGGTACCTGCATGAAGTGCAACACCTGCGGAGGCACGTCTGGATGTAGCTGATCAGTTCCGGCGCGATGGGAAACTTTCGCGCCGTGAGCGCCCTCGGGCCGCAGGCAGAATACCGGGCGGTACACTAGAATGAGCCTGATGGGCGAGACTACACGGGGGGCTTCGGCTCCCCGTTTTTTCGTTTAAGCTCGAATTGGCTACGCCAATCCGACCAAAGCCGCTGCGCGGCATAGAAGGGGGCCAGCCCCCCTCGCATTCGCGAGTCCCCCGAGGTTTAAGGAACAAAAGAAATTAGCAGCGCGTTAACTTTAACGCGCCATAACAGTCTTGCGGTCCGCGCTGAGGAGCAAAGATCGTAACGGAAGAAGACCCTCTGTTTGGCGCCACCTGTGTCGAGCAGAGGGTTGGCCCGAATTTTGTATGCAGGTGCCGTTTCTTTTGTTTTCTAAACCTCGGGGAGTCCGAAGGACGGGGCAGCGCCCCAGCTTCAGTGAAAACGCGTGAAATGTTACGGGATATCGAAACCCGGTTCAGCCAAAGTAAAACCATCAAACGAAAACCCCGGGCTGACGGTACAGCTCACCAGTGTCCAATCGCCTGTCGTCCGTGCCGCTTGCCACCAGCTTTTGGCGACGATCCCCTGCGGGCGCTCACCGGACGCGATGTCCGGGCCGAGGCGGATCTCGGTCTTTGGACCGAGGCTCGTCTCGGCGATGCTTAGGATCAGCGGAGCGCCTGCGTGGTAGTGCCAAATTTCCACGGCATCGACGGTGTGCCAATGGCTGCTTTCACCGTCCTTCAACAGAAAATAAATGCAAGTTCCGGTCGGGCGGCCCATGCTGTCTTCGTCGATCCAAGTTTGGCGGAAATAACCGCCCTCGGGGTGCGGCGCGAGGTCGAGCGCGTCAATGATGTCTTGTGCTGTCATAGCCTTAGGCTAGGCTGTTTAAGTCACCAGGCCAAGGGAGGCGCGCATGAAAGTTATCGTAGTTGGGGCAGGGATAATCGGTGCATCCATTGCCTATAACCTCGGACGGGGTGGCGCAGAGGTGACTGTTATCACAGATAATTCTGCGAATGCGACGGAGGCTTCGTTTGGATGGATCAACGCGAGTTTTTACGCCGATGACGCCCATCACCGATTGCGCGTTGAAGGTATGGCGGCCTATGTGCGCTTAACCGACGCCCAGCCAAACCTGCCGATCCAAATGAACGGCGCGCTTTGGTGGGAAGAACAGGGGAGCGGCTTGTCCAAGATGCGCGCGGCACTTTTGGCGCTCGGGTATCCGGTTGAAAACATAGGCCGTCTGGCCGCGCTCGAAAGAGAACCTGAACTGCGCGATTTGCCGGACGAGCTATTGCTGTTTCCGTCAGAGGGTGTCGCAGAAGCGGGCGCACTTGCTGCGGCATTGTTGGCGGCGTCCGGTGCGCGGTTGGTGTCCGGTGTGCGCGTTAATGGCATTGTTGAAAAAGCAGGCGCTGTTTGCGGAGTTGAAACACAAATGGGTTTCATGGCCGCCGACAAAGTCATTGTTGCGGCAGGAAATGGTGCGCCAGATATGCTGGCGTCCGTTGATGTCGCATTGCCGATGTTGGTGCGTCCGGGTGCGATGGTGACGACAAGGCCAATAATGGGGAAGATCAGGTCCGTGTTGGTGACGCCGGACGGGGAAGCGCGTCAACTGCCCGATGGACGTATAATGGCGTCTGCTGCCGCGAACCATCAAGGGGATAGTGCTGATGAAGTCTATGAAAAGGCGGATGAAATTGGTGAACGCGTGCTGGGGTGGTTGAACCCGATGATCGCCGGAACAACGCTTGAATGGGACAGCGTTTCGCTTGCGTATCGGCCGGTGCCGCAGGACGGATTGCCTGCAATTGGGCACGTTGGGCCGCTGGGCCTCCACGTTGCGGTGATGCATTCGGGGGTAACGCTCGCGGCGATTACCGGTGAAGCGGTTGCGGCTGAGGTCTTGGGACAGGGCGGTTTTGATGCGCTGCTTGCGCCTTATCGCCCGTCGCGTTTTCAATGAAAAAGGCCCCCGCGTTGTGCAAGGGCCTTCATTTAGATTGATCGAGACTTAGCGCAGGATCGAACGACCAGCGTAGATCGCGGTTTCGCCCAGCAGTTCTTCGATACGGATCAATTGGTTGTACTTCGCGAGCCTGTCGGAACGCGCCAGTGACCCGGTTTTGATCTGGCCACAGTTCGTCGCCACTGCGAGGTCAGCAATCGTTGCGTCCTCGGTTTCGCCGGAACGATGCGACATCACGTTGGTGAAGCGTGCGCGGTGCGCCATGTCCACGGCGGTGAGGGTTTCTGTCAGCGTACCGATCTGGTTCACCTTGACGAGCATGGAGTTCGCAGACTTCTGCTCAATCCCCATTGCAAGGCGGGCAGGGTTGGTCACGAACAGATCGTCGCCAACAAGCTGGATCTTGTCACCAATCTTCGCCGTCAGCGCGTTCCAACCGTCCCAGTCATCCTCGGACATGCCGTCCTCAATTGAGATAATCGGGTAGTCGTTGACCAATGCTTCGAGGTAGGCGGCGTTTTCTTCGGAGGTCAGGGATTTGCCTTCGCCCTTCATTTCGTATTTGCCGTCTTTGTAGTATTCCGTCGCGGCGCAATCCAGTGCGAGGTAGATGTCCTCACCGGGTTTGTAGCCAGCTTTTTCGATGGATTTCAAAATGAAATCAAGTGCATCGCGGGTGGAGCTAATGTTGGGCGCAAAGCCGCCTTCATCGCCGATACCTGTCGACAGGCCAGCCGCCGTCAGTTCACCCTTAAGCGTGTGGAACACTTCCGAGCCCATGCGCACTGCGTCGCGAATGTTGGTCGCGGACACAGGCATGACCATGAATTCTTGGATGTCGATCGGGTTATCCGCGTGTTCACCGCCGTTGATGATGTTCATCATCGGAACGGGCAGAACGCGGGCAGCGGTGCCACCGACATAGCGAAACAGCGGCTGGCCCATGTACTCAGCGGCGGCTTTCGCCACGGCGAGGGACACGCCAAGGATCGCGTTGGCGCCAAGGCGGCCTTTGTTGTCTGTACCGTCCAGTTCGATCATCGCGCCGTCAATTGCGACCTGCTCGGTGGCATCAAATCCAACGATTGCTTCTGCGATTTCACCGTTCACTGCTGCAACGGCCTCAAGAACGCCTTTGCCCATGTAGCGGGACGTGTCGCCATCGCGCTTTTCGACGGCTTCGTGAACCCCTGTGGATGCGCCTGACGGAACTGCGGCGCGGCCCAATGTGCCGTCTTCCAGCGTAACGTCAACTTCGACCGTTGGGTTGCCCCGGCTGTCGAGGATTTCGCGGGCGAAGATGTCGATGATCGTGCTCATGTTTGGTTCCTTTGGCTTTGTTAGCGCAAACAGTTTGGTTTTGCGGCCTCTATAGCGGGTCGGAGGCGGGTTGGGAAGTGCGGCGGCGGC
>JAHBAO020000327.1 GCA_018500065.2 Octadecabacter sp.
GAATACCTGCCTTCAGAAGCTTGGCGGGCAGCGCCATATCGCCCACTTCCGCCATGCCTGGATATCCCTTTGGACCACAGTTCCTCAGGACCATTACACAAGTCTCGTCGATGTCGAGATCATCAAGGTCAACCCGCGCCTTGTAGTCATCAATATCCTCAAAAACGACCGCACGGCCGCGATGCACCATCAAATTGGGGGACGCAGCAGAAGGTTTGATAATCGCACCATTCGGCGCAAGATTACCACGCAACACAGCAATCCCGCCTGACTTGCGCAATGCCTTTTCGGTTGGAACGATCACATCATCATTCCAATTCTGAACGTCCTTAACCTCGTCCCAAATAGATCCGCCGCTAACCGTCAGCGCGTCTTTGTGCAGAATTCCCATCTCACCGAGGCGCTTAATCACAACTGGCAGACCACCAGCATAAAAGAACTCCTCCATCAGCCACTTTCCAGACGGAAGTAAATTCACGATTGTCGGAACGTCTTTGCCGCAACGGTCCCAATCCTCAAGGGTAAGCGGTACTTCGCAACGCCCCGCAAGCGCCTGAAGGTGCACAACCGCATTTGTTGACCCACCAATGGCACCATTTGTACGGATCGCGTTCTCGAACGCGTCTTTCGTCATAATGTCGGAAGGTTTTAAATCATCTTTAACCATCTGAACGATGCGCCGTCCGGTTAGCTGACTCATCATACGGCGTCGGCTATCCACCGCCGGAATCGCGGCGTTGCCGGACAACGCCATGCCAAGCGCCTCTGCCATGCTCGCCATCGTGGACGCCGTGCCCATCGTATTGCAGCCACCTGCACTGCGAGACATGGATTGTTCTGCCTCGACGAACTCTTCCGGTGTCATTTCGCCGGCTTTTACGGCCTCGTTGAAACGACGAATGTGCGTACCAGAGCCGACCCGTTCCCCCCGGAAATGACCGTTCAACATCGGCCCGCCTGAAACAACGATCGCGGGCAAATCAACAGATGCTGCACCCATCAAAAGTGCGGGCGTGGTTTTGTCACAGCCCGCCATTAGAACGACACCATCAATCGGCTTGCCGCGAAGTGCCTCTTCGACGTCCATCGCACACAGATTGCGAAACATCATCGCTGTGGGGCGTAACGCGGATTCAGACGGGCTGAACACTGGAAACTCAACAGGAAAACCGCCTGCTTCCCAGACGCCATTCTTCACCTTCTCGGCGAGTTCACGCAAGTGCCCATTACAGGGCGTAAGGTCCGACCACGTGTTGCAAATACCGATAACAGGACGACCATCAAACAAGTCATCTGGGTAGCCTTGGTTTTTCATCCACCCACGGTGATAGATCGCATCTTTGCCGGTTCCACCGAACCATTCTTGTGATCGCAACTTGCGGGGCCACGTGGCAGGTTTGAAAGTCATCGCGCTGTCTCCGTCTGTGAGGCATAAGGTTTCACCCCTCAATTCAGAAAGCGCAAGGGGGCGAAATGGAACCTCCTCTGCAACGGCTGGTTACCCGCGCATTGCTGTGCCTTCAGGATCATATGGCGACGGATCTAGCACCTTCGCCGCGCGTTCAACACCGACAACATGCACCGACAAATTTGTTCCGGCCTCCGCATAGGCCTTGTCCACCATCGCCATTGCTATGGATTGACCGACCGTATGCCCGTAGGCGCCCGAAGTCGTGAACCCGATCCGTTCGCCATTCGCCCACACAGGTTCATACCCCGAACAATCCGCATCGGGGCTATTAAGCCCAAGCGTCACCAGCACCTGTTCTGGGCCAGTGTCTCGTTCGTTCAACGCAGCCTCGCGGCCAATGAAGTCCGGTTTCTGCCAGTCGATCCAGCGATCCATACCTGTCATCGCAGCGGTGCGGTCTTGGGTGAATTCAGCCGACCAGATACCGTAGGATTTCTCAATCCGAAGGGCCAATAGTGCGTTGAAGCCAATTTCCGTGATGCCATGCCCTGCACCCGCTTCAAGAAGCATTCTACGTAGCGCGGCGTGCTCATTTGCACGGCAATGGATTTCGTAACCAAGTTCACCCGTCACGGACAAGCGCCCAACTTTGCAGCGCAACAGTCCCAAATCAAACGTGCCGCAGCCCATGAAAGGCAAGCAAACGTCCGGTTGCAAGCCCTGAATAACCTTCGTGGCGTTCGGTCCTGAAATAGAAAACCCGCAAATGTCATCGGCGATGTCATGGACGATCACGTCGTCACCCTTGTGGTCTGCAAACCAGCGCTTGTGCCACTCGCGCAGGTAGTAGCTGCCCATGATCCACCACGTGCCGTCGCCCCATTTGAAAAGCGTTAAATCCCCCTTAAGCTTACCTTCAGGGGAGAGCATTACCGCGAGCCGCGACCGACCCGGGTTTGGAAGCTTCGTGGCAAATATCTTATCAAGCCAAGCCTCAGCGCCCGCACCAGAAACCTCAAACCGAGAAAACCCCGTGATATCGAGCAAACCAACCGCCTCACGCACGGCCTTGCACTCTGCTGCGACAAGCGGATCGGCGTTCGATCGGTGCAAAGACGGTTCTTCAACAAAGTCATCGGGCGCAAAGTATAATGGCGTCTCCAAACCCCAAGACGTGCCCCAACGACAACCCGCTTGCGTCATTGAATCGTGCGCAGGTGCCATCCGCAAGGGCCGCCCCGCAGGCAGCTGTTCGTTCGGATAGGTCATAACAAAGCGGCGGGAATAGAACTGCCCGGTTGTTTGTTTGATGTATTCCTTGTTGGACTGATGTTCCCCATATCGCGCGATATCCATTGACCACGCATCAGTCTCTGTATCACCGTGAATCATCCATTCGGCGAGTGTTTTGCCAACGCCGCCACCTTGAAGGAAACCAGCCATCACCCCACAGGCGAGCCAGTAATTCGGCACGGATTGCACAGGTCCAACAAGTGGGTTTCCATCTGGCGAAAAGGTGAACGCCCCGTTGACCCAACTAGAGATTCCAACGTCGTTCAGACAAGGATACCGTTCAAACGCCAGCATGAGCTCTTTTTCAATGCGGTCGGTGTCCTCTTGCAAAAGCTCGATACCATATTCCCAAGGCGCGCCGTCCATCATCCAATGTTGGTGGTTCTCCTCATAAATTCCGACAAGAATGCCCTTCTTGTCCTGACGCATGTATGTGAACCCCTCAAGGTCGACAGTCATTGGGACTTCAAAATCAATCGCTTCGAGTTCCGGAATGGTTTCCGTCAGAAAATAGTGGTGCGACAGCGGCGACACTGGCAGATCAAGCCCAACCATTCTGCCGTTCTGCTTTGCCCAAAGGCCACCCGCATTTACCACGTGTTCCGCTATAATAGTGCCCTTTTCGGTGACAACTTCCCAAGCTGACCCCTTCCAGTTCAGTTCAACCACGCGGTTATGCTCAATAATTTCCGCACCACGCTTCTTGGCGGCGCGTGCGTAGGCATGTACGGTTCCAGTTGTATCAACATACCCTTCCCGATCCGCCCATAAACCGCCAATGACACCTGTGGTATCCATGATGGGGCACGCTTTCTTGATGTCTTCGAGGGTCATGAGATGACAGTCATCGATTCCGATGGTTTGGAACGTTCTGTAGGCCCCTTGCAGCCATTCCCAACGGTTCGGGTCACATGCAACCGTGATGCCACCTGTCATATGAAGCCCGATGTCGATGCCGGATTCTGCTTCCACTTCCGAAAGCAGATCAATCGTATATGCCTGCAATGCCGCCATGTTAGGGTCTGCATTCAGCGCGTGAATCCCCCCCGCTGCATGCCATGACGACCCCGCCGTCAGAACATTTCGCTCGACAAGCGCGACATCAGTCCAACCGAATTTTGCGAGGTGATACAGAACCGACGCGCCCACAACGCCGCCTCCGATGACAACGACGCGATACTGGTCTTTCATGGCAGATCCTCCGATTAACAATTTCTTCAACAGAACCAGCGAAGCAAATCTCTGTCTAGTGCGGTCAGCGACATCATTTGTCGCCACAGTTTCTCCTAGGCTGCGCTGCTTTGTTGTCACGCGGGCAAGTTATTGCAGCATTGGTTTTGACTTGGGATGGTGTTTGCGATTCTATCCCGAAAAGAGCAGTATTGGAGACGGCGATGCGCCTGTCAGTGGCATTCGAGAACACGAAAGACACACCAGAAGGGCGCGGCCCCGTTCAGGTGGGCTGGTTCCTTAACGATAAA
>JAHBAO020000051.1 GCA_018500065.2 Octadecabacter sp.
GGACGCCCTCCCCGGGCAGATCACCGCTGAAAAGACCCGCGATCTGCTGCACTCCGCCGCCTCTGCCAATATGAACATGATCCGCATCTGGGGCGGCGGGCGCTATGAACCCGACAGCTTTTATGATGCCTGCGATGAATTGGGCCTGCTGGTCTGGCAGGATTTCATGTTCGCCTGCAATCTCTATCCATCCGACCCCGCCTATCTGGCGAATGTGCGCGCAGAGGTGGCCGACAACGTCGCGCGGATGCACCACCACGCCTGTCTGGCCCTGTGGTGCGGCGACAATGAACTGGTCGGCGCGCTGACGTGGTATGATGTCAGCCGCGACGACCGCGACCGCTACCTTGTGAACTACGACCGGCTGAACCGCTGTATCGAAGACGCGTTGCGCGACACCGACCCCCATGCAAACTGGTGGCCGTCCAGCCCCTCCACGGGGCCGCTGTCTTTTGGCGATGCCTGGCATGATGACAGCAGCGGCGATATGCATTTCTGGTCCGTCTGGCATGAAGGTCGTGATTTCGACCATTACCGCGATGTCTCGCCCCGTTTCTGTTCCGAATTCGGCTTCCAAAGCTATCCTTCTATGGATGTGATCCGCCAGTTCGCCGATCCTGCGGATTTCAACATCGCCGCCCCCGTGATGGAGGCGCACCAGAAGAACGCAGGCGGCAATGCCCGTATCGCGGAAACCATGTTCCGCTATTTCCGCTTTCCTGTGGATTTCGAGAATTTCGTTTACGTCAGTCAGGTGCAGCAGGCCCTTGCGATCAAAACCGCCGTGACCCAGTGGCGTGGGCTGAAGCCCCATTGCATGGGCACGCTGATCTGGCAGTTGAACGACACGTGGCCGGTCTGTTCATGGGCGTCGCTTGATTATGGCGGCGGCTGGAAAGTGCTGCACCACCTCAGCCGCGATTTCTATGCACCTGTCACCGTGGTCGTTATGCCCGATGGCGATGATCTGGTGCTGCGCGGCGTAAACGACCACCGCAGTGATGTGAGCATTGAGGTTACAGCCAACGCCTGCGCGATGGACGGCACCGCGCGGGCATTGGGACAGGGCAAGGGGCAGATCGGCGCCGAGGCGGTTGAGCTGCTGCGCGTGCCGCTGGCTGATCTGGGCCATCAGGACATGCTGTCATTCGGCTGGACAGCCAGCGACGGCAGCACGGGCAGCGATGTTTACGCGCCCCAACCCTACAAGGCCTACGATCTGCGCCCCGCCGGTCTGACCTGTAAGACCACCCGCGATGGCGATGCCCATGTGCTGCACATCACCGCGCAAAACATGGCGTTTTTCGTCACAGCACACGCCTGCGTTCCCGGCAGGTTCGACCGCAACGCGATCCACCTTGCCCCGGGTCATACAGCCACGCTGCGGTTCACACCGCAGGACGCGGATGCGAGCCCCTATTTCACCCTGCGCGATCTGCACAGCGCCACTTACATCATCTGAGGACACGATATGACAGATTTTTCCTACCAGCTTTACAGCTCCCGCGACTTTGGCCCGCTGGCCGACACGTTCCAGATGCTGGCCGCGCTTGGCTACGCCCATGTAGAAGGCGTCGGACCCGCGTATGAAGACATCGACGCCACGAAAAAAGCGCTCGATGACACCGGCCTGACCATGCCGTCCGGCCATTTCGGCGTGGATCTGATCACGGGCGATCCGTCCGGCGTGATGAAAACTGCGCGCGCGCTGGGGATGAAAAAGATCATCGTGCCCTTCCTGCTGCCCGATGCGCGGCCCGCCGATGCTGCAGGTTGGTCCAGCTTTGCCAAGACGCTCGCGGCGGCGGGCAAGCCGTTTCAGGATGCGGGCTTCGGCTTTGGCTGGCACAATCATGATTTCGAATTCCACGCATTGGCGACCGGCGAATTGCCCATCGACCTGATCTTGGCGCAAGACAATATCGGGCTTGAATTCGACGTGGCATGGGCCGCCGTCGCGGGGCACGATCCGGCACAGGTCATCGACCGCTACGGCAGCCGCATTATCGCCGCCCATGTGAAAGACCGCGCGCCCGATGGCGAAAACGCCGAACAAGACGGCTGGGCCGCCGCCGGTGAGGGCACGGTGGACTGGCCCGCACATTTCGCGGCGTTGAAGACTGCGGGTTGCGATCTGTTCATCATGGAACACGACAAGCCTGCCGATGACCGCGCCTTTGCGAAAACCGCCATCACCTACATGAACACTCTCTGAAACAGGACAAGACCATGACCATGACCACCATGAACGTAGGTTTGATCGGCTGCGGCAATATTTCTGCCGCCTATCTGGGGCTGGCGCCGGTCTTTAAGGATATCCGCTTTGTCGCCGTGTCCGACATGAACGAAGACACAGCCCTTGCACGGGCCAAGGAATTCGGCGTGAAGGCGCGGACGGTAACCGACCTTCTGGCATCGCGCGACATCGACATCGTCGTCAACCTGACGATCCCCGATGCGCATTACGACGTCACCAAGCGGATTCTGGATGCAGGCAAACACGCCTATACCGAAAAGCCGCTGGTGCTGACGCTCAAGCAGGGCAAATCGCTTGCGGATCTGGCGGCAGCCAAGGGCCTGCGCATCGGCTCTGCACCTGATACGTTTCTGGGCGGGCGCACCAGCAGGCCCGCCAGATCATCGACGCGGGCGGCATCGGGCGTGTCACCTCCGGCACCGCGCACTTCATGGGACCCGGGATGGAGATGTGGCACCCCAACCCCGATTTCTTCTTCAAGCCCGGCGGCGGTCCGGTGCTGGATATGGGGCCGTATTACATCACCAACCTTGTGCAGCTGATCGGGCCGGTCAAACGTGTCGCCGCCCTTGCCACATCCGCCCAGACCGAGCGCACGATCACATCGCAGCCGCGCGCGGGTGAAACCATACCGGTGCAAACACCCACCACGATCCACGCGCTGCTCGAGTTTGAAAACGGCGCAACGATCACCCTGAACGTGAGCTGGGACGTCAAGGCCCACCGCCACGACAACATGGAGCTTTACGGCACGCAAGGCAGCCTGTTCGTGCCCGACCCCAACCATTTCGGCGGCACGCTTGAGCAATCCGACGCCAGTGGTGCCATCAGCGCAGTCGATGTCTGGGATCATCCCTTTGGGCAGGCGAACTGGGAGCTGGACGGCAAGGCCCCCCGCGCGAACTACCGCACGGCGGGGCTTGCCGATATGGCCGCGGCCATTATCGCGGACCGTCCGCATCGCTGTGGTCTGGATCTGGCCGTGCATGTGACCGACGTGATGGCCAGCATCCTAAAATCGGGCGAAACGGGCAAGTTCATCGACATGACAACAACCTGCGAGCGCCCCGCAGCCCTGTCCCCCGATGAGGCCCGCGCGCTGATGGTGGCCCCCGCATGATCCGCAACCCGATCCTGCCCGGCTTTAACCCCGATCCGTCCTTCTGCCGTGTCGGGGGCGATTACTACATCGCGACATCGACCTTTGAATGGTATCCCGGTGTGCAGATCCACCACAGCACAGACCTTGCCAACTGGACCTTGGTGTCGCGCCCGCTGACCCGTGCGGCACAGCTCGACATGCGCGGCAATCCTGACAGTTGTGGCGTCTGGGCGCCGTGTCTGTCCTATGCGGATGGCAGGTTCTGGCTGGTCTATACAGACGTCAAACGGCTGGAAGGTGACTGGAAGGACGCCCACAACTACATCACCACCTGCGAAACAATCGACGGTGACTGGTCCGATCCGTGGTATGTCAATTCCAGCGGCTTTGATCCGTCGCTGTTCCATGATGACGACGGGCGCAAATGGTTCGTCAACATGCAGTGGAACCACCGCGCCAAAGGCACCGGCGTGAATCCTGCGCACGATAGCTTCGACGGTATTCTGTCACAGGAATGGTCGCCCGATCGCGGGCTGTTCGGTCCGGTAACCAACATCTACGCCGGCACAGACCGCGGGCTGACCGAAGCGCCGCATCTGTTCAAACACGATGGCTGGTATTACCTGACCACCGCCGAGGGCGGCACCGGTTACGAGCACGCCGTAACCCTCGCCCGGTCGCGCCATATCAACGGCCCATATGAAGACCACCCCGACAAACATGTCATCACCACCAAAGGCGCAAGCGGGCATCCGGTTCAGCGCACCGGCCATGGCCAATATGTCGAGGCACCGGACGGGACCGCGTGGCACACCTACCTGATGGGTCGCCCTGTGATGCACAACGGCAAACCGTTCTGTGCCACAGGCCGCGAAACCGGCATTGCGCGCTGCGTCTGGCGTGACGGTTGGCTCTATCTTGAGGACGGTGGGTTGCTGCCGCCCGAAACGGTCCAGCACACTGCGGCAAGCCCCGCCCGCCAAGCGGTCGTCCACGACCGGCTCGACAGCCTGCCGCCGGAGTTCCAGTGGCTGCGCACCCCCTACCCCGACCGACTGTTCCGCATCGAGACTGGTGCGCTGGTCCTGACGGGTCGCGAAAGCATCGGCAGCTGGTTTGAACAATCCCTTGTCGCGCGGCGACAGGAAGATCAGGCGTATGACGCCGCGACCACGCTCGATTTTGCGCCAACGACCTACCAGCAGGGTGCGGGGCTTGTGACCTACTACAACCGGCACAAGTTCCACGGTGCCTTCATCACCCATGAAGGCGGCCAGCGGTGCCTCACGCTGATTTCGTGCAATGGCGACTGGCCTGCCGGTGCGCTGGATCATCCCATCGTCCCCGTGCCGATCTCGGATGGCCCTGTGACGCTGTTGGTGGAAGTGCGCGATGCGCAGCAGCAGTTTTTCTATGACACGGGCAAAGGCCCGCAGCCGCTTGGCCCGCTGCGCGATGCGTCGCATATTTCGGATGAAGGCGCGCAGGGCGAACATGCCTCGTTCACCGGCGCTTTCGTGGGCATGATGGCCTATGATACCAGCGGACAGGGCGCAGAGGCGCGGTTTACCCGCTTTTCCTACGGCCCCCGCGATCTTTCATGAAACACTGAGAGAATCATCATTGAAAAATCGCCACCGGCACGCATCTGTGCCGGTGGCAAAGACAGCGACTTAGAACGGGCTGTCAGGATAGTAGAAGTCCATCGCGTTTTCTTGGGTGATCAGAACGGAACCGATCACGAAATCACCCGACACCGGTGCGTTTGATGTCAAACCCACGGCCGTCAGTTCAATCGCAGTTGCGATCATGGACGGTGGATATGTGACGTTGGCAGGGATCATCGCATCGCCATCGGCTGTCCGCCGGATCATTTCCTTCATGCCAGCGCCGCCCAGAACGAACTGGACATCGTCACGGCCAGCCGCCTCGATTGCCGCCAAAACACCGATGGCCATGTCATCGTCCGAAGCCCAGACAGCATCTATGTTTTCATACTTGGACAGGAAATCCTGCATCACAGTAAAGCTGTCATCGCGGTTCCAGTTGCCGTGCTCCATGTCCAGCACGTTGATGCCTGACCCTTCGATCGCAGCGGTGAAGGCGTCGACGCGCTCGTTGTCGATGGTGGTCGGGATGCCGCGGAACACAACGATGTCGCCGCCATCGGGCATTTTCGACACCATGTAATTGCCCGAGACGGTGCCAAAGCCGGTGTTGTCGCCTGCAACGTAAAGGTCTTCGATGCCCTCCACAGACAAGCCGCGGTCAACAACCGTCACCCACGCACCACTGTCAGCAACAGCTTGCACCGGTGGCGTCAGCGGATCGGATTCGAATGGCAGCACAACCAGCGCGTCAATGTTGCGGGTCGCGACCATGTCTTCGATGTCATTGACCTGCTTGCCGGGATCAGAGGCCGTCGCGAGGACGAAATCCAGACCCGGATAGACTTCTTCGAGGCGTTCAACGGTTTCGGCGGCATGGAAGTTCATTCCACCGGCCCAGCCGTGTGTGGCGGCCGGAATGGACACGCCGATCACCTTGACCTCGTGGCCATCCGCAAATGCAGCGGTGCTGACAGCCGTGGCAAGTACCGTGGCGATAAGTGCTTTGGTATATTTCATGTTTGCTCCTCCCTTGAAGCGTTAGCACGCGGCCTACGTCGCCGCCTTTCGTTCGCGCTGCAGGATAACAGCGAGAATAATGATGACGCCTTGGATCGCGCCGTTCAGATAGGGCGATACAAAGTCGGTCAGATTAAGGATATTGCCGATCAGGCTGAGGATCAGCACACCGATCACGGTGCCCCAAACGCGGCCAAACCCGCCTTTGAGCACGGTGCCACCGATGATGACGGCGGCGATGGCCTCCAGCTCCCACAGAACCCCGGTCGAGGCAGACGCAGAGCCAAGGCGCGGCACATACATGATCGTCGCAATGCCCACCAGAATGCCTAAAGCAGCATAAGAAATCAGGCGGGTGCGGCGCA
>JAHBAO020000275.1 GCA_018500065.2 Octadecabacter sp.
GACACCCGAACTGTCGACCACCGGTGGAACTTCGGATGCGCGTTTTGTCAAAGATCATTGCCCTGTTGTTGAGGTGGGCTTGGTTGGCAAAACGATGCACCAGGTAGATGAGTGCGTTCCGGTTGAGCAAATTACACAGCTCAAGGCAATCTATGCGCGGATATTGCGCGACTATTTCAACTGATTGCGCCTGCGGCGCGCGGGGAAGGGGGACCAGTCCCCCGTCGCAAGGGCGACTCCCCCTGAGGTTTCTTGAACAAAAGAAGATGAAGAAAGATTGGGTCTGACGCGGCGCTAAACCCGTGATAGGCAGGCCCCATGATACGTATCCCCTCCAAAACCGAGATCCTTACATGGATCGCTGAAAACCCAACCAAAGCGGCAAAGCGCGACATCGCGAAGGCGTTTGGCATCAAAGGTGCTGCGCGCATTGATCTAAAGCGCGTGTTGCGTGAGCTGGAGGACGAAGGGCAGCTGCAAAAGCGCAAGTCGTCCTATCGGGATGCCAACAAATTACCGCCTGTGTCGGTGCTTGAAATTGCGGGAGCCGACAGTGACGGCGATTTATTTGCACGCCCGTTAGAATGGGCTGGCGAAGGTGACGCGCCGCAAGTTTTGATGGTGATGAAACCGGATGAACCGGCATTGGGTGCGGGTGATCGGGTGCTTGGCCGACTGACTGAGGTTCGCGGAATGGACTATTCCTATTCCGCACGTTTGATCCGCCGCATCGGTACCAATCCATTGCGGATACTGGGGGTGTTTCGTGTCGGCGCAGAGGGTGGCCGGATTGTTCCAGTGGACAAAGGTTCACAAAAAGAATGGGTCGTTGCCGCTGGCGCGACGGGTGATGCAAAAGACGGTGAACTCGTTGAAGCAGAACAGGCCGGCCCGAAGGGGCGAATGGGTTTGCCAAAGGCGCGGATCGTAGCGCGACTCGGAGACCCGACACAGCCGCGTGCGGTTAGCCTGATTGCGATCCACCAGCATGGCATTCCCGACCACTTCCCTGATGGCGTCGTCGCGGAGGCGGATCGTGCAGAACCCGCTGGGTTAAAGGGGCGCGATGACCTGCGGGATCTGCCGCTGATCACAATTGACCCGTGGGATGCGCGTGACCACGACGACGCGTGTTGCGCCATTCCCGATGGGGACGGTGGTTTCGCACTTTGGGTCGCGATTGCGGATGTTGCGCATTATGTGACCCCTGGTTCCGAGCTTGACCGTGAAGCCCGCAAGCGCGGCAATTCTACCTATTTCCCTGACCGTGTGGTCCCAATGCTGCCAGACCGTTTGTCGGGGGATCTTTGTTCGCTGCATGAGGGTGTCGAACGGGCCTGTATCGCTGTTGAAATGCAAATCGACCGTGACGGTAACAAGACATCCCATCGTTTCGTGCGAGGCCTGATGAAATCACCTGCATCGCTAAACTATGAAGAAGTGCAGGCGGCGATGGACGGCGTTGTAAATGACAAAGTTGCGCCGTTGCTCGACGATGTGATCCGCCCGCTTTACGCCTGCTATGAAGCGCTGAAAAAGGCGCGCGCTGTACGTCAGCCGCTGGAACTTGATCTGCCGGAACGAAAGATCGTTTTGAACGATGATGGCGTGGTCGAGGATGTTGCATTCCGGGACCGCCTTGATGCGCACCGCCTGATCGAGGAATTCATGGTTCTGGCAAACGTTGCCGCAGCCGAAACATTGGTTGCCAAAAAGACTGCGCTTTTGTTTCGTGTGCATGAAGAACCCAAACCTGAAAAGCTTGAGGCGTTGCGCGAAACAGCTGAGGCTGCTGGGCTGCAATTGGCGAAAGGGCAGGTTCTCAAGACCGCGCATTTGAACCGGTTGCTTGCTCAGGCGGAGGGTACTGATGATGCCGAGTTGATTAACATCTCAACACTGCGCTCCATGACTCAAGCGTATTACAATCCTGAAAACTTCGGACACTTTGGCCTCGCGCTTTTGGCGTATGCGCATTTCACGTCGCCCATCCGCCGCTATTCTGACCTGATTGTGCATCGCGCGCTGATCACGGCGCACGGCTGGGGCAAAGACGGTTTGACGCCGGAAGACGAGGCGATGTTGGCCGAAACCGCACAGGCAATTTCCGACACTGAGCGCCGTTCGATGGTGGCTGAACGTGACACGACTGACCGCTACCTCGCGGCATTCTTGAATGACCGTGTTGGCGCTGTGATGGGTGGTCGTATCAGCGGCATTGCAAAGTTCGGGGTGTTTGTGAAGCTTGACGAAACGGGCGCTGACGGCATGATCCCGATCCGCAACTTGGGGGCGGAATACTTCCATTACGATTCCGATAGCCAAACTTTGATGGGCGCCGATACGGGGGTGGTGATCGGGCTTGGCGTGCGCGTTACGGTTAAACTTGTCGAAGCCGCGCCTGTTACAGGTGGGCTTATTGTTGATTTGTTGGAAATTGACGGCAAGGCAATGCCTAAAGGTAAATCTTCCTATCGCGGAAAGCCCCCGCGCCGTAAGATGAGTAGCGCTAAGAAAAAAGCCGCAAAAACAGCGCGTAAGGTGAAGCGCACGCGCAAATAGGCGGGCGGAATACTGCCGGCGCCCAATGCATTGTTTCCGAAATGGAAGCATTCGCGATACCGTGTCGTGGACGAGTCACTTTTTGCTGGGTAGTGGTATGATTGATTTGCGTGGTTTCGTGTTGCTTGGGTTCCTGGGTGTTGGGCCCGTTTTGGCTGGTCCGATCCCGCAAGAATACCCCCAGAACGTATCCCCTTACACTCAAGTGCAGACGTCTAACGCGCGGTTTAACCGTTGGATTTCCGGCTTTCGTAGCCGTGCCCTTCGGCAGGGTATTTCTGCGGCTACATTCGACACGGCCTTTGCAAATATCGACCTGAATTCGACAGTTATTGAGCGAGACCGCAACCAGTCCGAATTCAGCAAAGCACTATGGGAATATCTTGATACCGCCGTGTCCGATGCCCGTGTGCGCAACGGTCGTCGCGCGCTGGAAAACAACATGAGATTACTGAACCAGATTGAGGCCCGTTACAGTGTCGACAAAGAAGTGGTCGTGGCGATCTGGGGGCTTGAATCGGCCTACGGCGCTGTGCGCGGCAGCACCAATGTGATCGAAGCAATGGCGACCTTGGCGCTTGAAGCAAGGCGCGGTGCGTTCTTTGAAGAGCAACTTGTTGCGGCGCTGCAGATCATTGAGGCGGGCGACACTGCGCCAGGTAACATGACGGGTTCATGGGCTGGCGCGATGGGACATACGCAATTTATCCCGACCAGTTTCCTGGACTACGCTGTTGACGGGAATGGTGATGGGCGTCGTGATATTTGGTCGGATGATCCAACGGATGCGTTGGCCTCAACAGCCAACTATTTGCGCAGTTTCGGTTGGACGCTGGGCCAGCCTTGGGGTGTTGAAGTGCAGCTTCCTGACGGTTTTGACTACGCCACAGCCCGCCGCGAAAATGAACAACTGCCAAGCGCATGGGCGGCCCTGGGAGTTGTCGATCTGAACGGGCGCGCCGTACCAGACCATGCGCGCGGGTCCATTTTGTTGCCCGGTGGCGCAGAGGGTGCCGCCTTTATGATCTTCCCGAATTTCGAAGTACTTGAGCGCTACAACACGGCCGATGCCTATGTCATCGGGGTTGGTCATTTGTCGGATCGCATAGCGGGCGGGCGCAGCATTCAAGCGACATGGCCGCGTGCGGACGGAGCGCTTTCCGCCTCGCAACGCCGCGAGCTTCAAGAGCGCCTGACAGCAGCTGGGTTTGACACAACCAAGATCGACGGGCGGATCGGGCCACTCACGATCAACGCGATCCGCAACTACCAGCTTGCCAATGGGCTTACGCCGGACGGATACGCATCAGTGCGGCTGTTGGAACGCCTGCGTTAGAACGACATTTCTTCACAGCTTTCGCCACGCATGCAAGTTTCTACACGATCAATATTTTCGTCGTTTGAAGCAAAGACTGTGCTGTAACACGGGTCTACTTCGAGGACGTATCCGTTTGTGGTTTGTTGCGCGAAAACCAAGATGTCATCGCCTCCATTTCCCATTGATCCACACCAAGGCCCCAGACATACAAACGTCAACGTTACATCAAGGCTTGGCGCTTCGACGAAACCCTCAACGCCAAGGTAGCTACCCTTAAACTCCGCATCGACAGACACCGTTTCTTGATCAAGCTGTCCGCCCCCTGTTCTGGGGAGCGCCTCAAACGAAAACGCTCCATTCAGGACAATATAACGTTCATCAGCGGCGGCGGCCCAATTGAATGTGCGGGCAATATCCGCTGGCAAGCAGGACAGCGCCTGTGCCTGCCCAGCAGTTAGGGCGATCAAGGCTGCCAGAATAACTCGTGTCATATCTCATCTCTAAATGCTTCAAGCACGGCCGCATAAACCGCGCGCTTAAAAGGGACGATACTCGCGAGCAGATCCTTGGGAGAAATCCACATCCACTCGGAAAATTCCTGATGAGGTTGAACGATATTGATTTGATCGTCAGTGCCGTTGAACCGCACCAACACCCATTTCTGTTCCTGCCCGCGCTAGCGTCCCTTCCAGATTTTTGGCACGATATGATGGGGTAGGTCGTAGGGAAGCCAGTCGTCGGTTTCTGCGATAATCGTCACGAGGTCTGGGGTAATTCCTGTTTCCTCAGCGAGTTCGCGCAGCGCCGCCTCGGTAACACCTTCGCCTTTGTCGATCCCACCTTGTGGCATCTGCCAAGCATCTTGGTCGCGATCAACGCGCTGACCGACAAAAACGAGCCCGTCCTTGTTGACCACCATCAGTCCAACACAGGGTCGGTAGGGCAGCTTCGCAATCTCGTCCGCGCTCATAGTCTTGGCCATTGTCGTATCCTTCACATGAAAACGCCGCCGAGTATTAACTCGGCGGCGCATCTTTCCCAAAGGGGAAAATTACTCGTTGTTTGGACCCAACGCAGACAGACCTTTCAGAATGTCGATGGCATAGGCAAGCTGGTAATCTTCTTCGCGAAGCGCCGCCGCGTCTTCTGCACGCATGCGGTCCGCTTCGATCAGTTCAATTTCATCCTCGGTAAGGCTGTCATTGTCCAAAGCGCCGCGCAGGTCCGCTTCCGAACGGAAACCGCTGTCTTCCTCTTGCTCGACCGCTTCGGTGGGATCACGGCGGGGCTGTTCAACGATGATGTCAGGCGAAATCCCCAACGCTTGGATGGAACGACCAGACGGCGTGTAATACCGCGCTGTCGTCAGGCGCATGGCGCTGTCACCGCGCAACGGCATAACCGTCTGAACGGAGCCCTTACCGAATGAGTTGGTGCCAATAACAATCGCACGGCGGTGGTCTTGCAATGCACCTGCAACGATCTCGGACGCGGAAGCAGATCCGCCGTTTATCAGTACAACAATCGGCAGGCCTTCTGCCAAGTCGCCCTCACGTGCATTCCAGCGCTGTCCGTCGTTCGGATTACGCCCGCGTGTCGATGTGATCTCACCAGCGTCCAAAAACGCATCGGACACAGCAATCGCTTGGTTCAACAAACCACCAGGGTTGTTGCGTAGATCAATGACGAAGCCGTTGACGTTTTCAATGCCACCAGCTTCGGCCACTTGCTTGGCCAACTGTTCTTCAAGGCTTGGGTAGGTTTGATCGCTGAACGTGACAACGCGCAGCACAACAGTATCGCCTTCAACGCGGCTACGTACGGCTGTCAACTTGATGGTGTCGCGGATGATGGACACATCAAACGGTTGGTCCACGCCTTCACGGGCAACGGTGATGATGATTTCGGATCCAACAGGGCCGCGCATCAGTTCAACGGCTTCGTCCAGCGTCAGGCCAAACAGGTTTTCGCCATCAACACCGGTGATGAAATCACCAGCTTCAATGCCAGCCTCAGCCGCAGGTGTTCCATCAATTGGGGAAACGACCTTCACGAAACCTTCTTCTTGGGTCACTTCAATGCCAAGCCCGCCGAATTCACCGCGTGTTGTTTCACGCATATCAGCCGCGTCTTCAGGAGACAGATAGCTGGAATGCGGATCAAGTGACGTCAACATTCCGTCAATCGCAGCTTCGATAAGCGCAGCCTCGTCGACGTCTTCGACATATTGGGCACGGATGCGTTCAAAGATGTCACCAAACAGGTCCAGTTGTTCATAAACGGACGCGTTGTTGGTGGCTTCTTGTGCGATTAGCGGGCCAGCGATCTGTGTCGTGGCGACAGCGCCCAACAAAATCCCGCCCGTAGCGGCCATTGCAAATTTTTTCATCTACTCAATTCCAATCATTCTCGCCCGTCATGACATAGGTTTACTGCAAGGCAAACCACTCTGCGGGATTTACGGCACTTTGCCTGTCTCTGACCTCAAGATAAAGCGTTTCGGTGCGTTGCCCGGCGGAACCCTGCGCGCTTTCGTTCAAAATTGCTTGAGCATCCGTGATAACACCCCCCATCAGGCCAACTGGCGTGCCATCTGGGACAATCTGCCCCACTTCGCCGAATACCTCGGCGAGGCCTGCAAGAACCCAAAGCGTGTCAGCAGCCGGCTCCAGAATCACGACCGTCCCATAATCCAGCAACGGCCCAGCATAGCGTATGGTCGCAGAGACGGGTGTGGACACCAGCGCCCGTGGCCGCGTTGCGATCAGAATACCGGGACGCTCGATTCCCGCGGCATCGGCTTCATTGAATTGGCGAATGACCTGCCCGGAGACAGGCAAAGGAATTGCGCCTTTAACAGTGCTGGCATCGGGGCCTGCACTGGCATTCGCTTCCGTCAAACCCGTCGCAAACGCATCCAATGTCTCTGTACTCGCGAGGAGGATTGCCGTGTGAACTGGATCCTCTGAAAAGCGTAGCGGTAAGTCTGTGCGGTCCGAGATAGCGGCGCTGAGCGCGGCCCGCGCGTCTTGAGCGCCTTCCAGGCCATCTTCCAATATCGTCAATGCATTAGTCTGGAGGCTGCTCAGCACGGCGACTTCTTCTAGCTGGCTGCGCAATGCGGTCACTTCGTCCTGCAATGCAGGCGTGACGTCGGCCAGCATCATGCCGGACCGCGCGGTTCCTGTTGGACCGCTTGGATGCAGCAACAAGATTGGTGCAGGTGCGCGGCCCATCGTTTGCAGCACTGCCAACAGCCGCGCGACCTCGTCTGATCGCGCTGCAAGATCGGTCTCAAGCGTGCGCTGCCGGATCGCCGCGCGGCGCAGCCCGTCACGCAACGCCGCCAATCCGTCTTCATAGGCTTGCACGGTTTGCGTCAACGCGGCGACACGGTCAGAACGCCCGTCAGCGGCTTCCAAGATGCCGCGCGCTTCTTGCAGCCGTTCGGACGCGGCCAAAGCCGCCTCGCTTGGCGTCTGAGCCAAAACAGGCCCGGCAATCAGTGCAATTATGAACGCGAGTGCTTTCACTTAATCAGGCTCGTACCCGTCATCTCTGGTGGCAGGTCCAGCCCCATGAGGCCCAGTAGCGTTGGCGCTAAATCCGCCAAACGACCGCTCCGCAGGCTGGCCCCTTCCGGCCCGCCAACCAACGCAACAGGCACAGGGTTCGTTGTGTGCGCCGTGTGCGGCCCACCTGTTTCCGGAGCAACCATCGTTTCGCAATTACCGTGGTCCGCAGTGACGATCATCGCGCCACCAGCCGCGTCCAAGGCCTCCAGAACGCGGCCCAAACCCGCATCAACCGCTTCGCAGGCTTTGACCGCCGCGTCGATGTCGCCCGTATGCCCGACCATGTCAGGGTTTGCGTAATTGCAGACAATCAGGTCATAGCCATCCTTGATCGCCCCGACAAAAGCATCCGTGACTTCGGCAGCAGACATTTCTGGCTGCAGATCATAGGTCGCGACCTTCGGGGATGGGGCCATGTAGCGGTCTTCGCCCACCTCAGGCACTTCGATGCCACCGTTCAAAAAGAACGTCACATGCGGATATTTTTCGGTCTCCGCGACACGAAACTGACGCAACCCTTTGGCGGCAACCCATGCGCCGAGCGTGTTCTTGATCTCTTGCTTTGGGTAACATGTGGTCATGAATGCATCGTGGTCCGTCGAGTAATTTACCATCCCAAGCAGCGACAGGTCAGGACGCCCGCTCACATCAAAACCATCAAAGCTGGGTGAGCCCAGCGCACTGAGGATTTCGCGCGCGCGATCTGCACGGAAATTCAGACAAAATACCCCGTCACCGTCATTCATTCCGGCGTAGTCGCCAAGCACCGTTGCTGGAACGAACTCGTCGGTAACATCCTCGCCGTACGCAGTTTCAACGACACCCACTGCAGTTGACCTCTTTGGTCCAACGCCGTGGACAATCGCGTGGTAAGCGGTTTCAACCCGCTCCCAACGGTTGTCGCGATCCATCGCGTAATAACGCCCGGTTACTGTGCCAATCGTCACGCCTTTAGGCATTTGCTCGGACAGATCTTTCAGAAACGCAGCACCGGATTTCGGCGCAACATCGCGCCCATCTGTGATCGCATGCAAAACCACACGGACCCCACGGTCGACCAATGCCTTCAGCGCGGCTTGGATGTGGACGACATGCCCATGCACGCCACCATCGCTGACCAGCCCCAGCACATGGGCTGTTCCGCCACCCTTCTTGATACGATCCGCGAAATAATCCAGCGCCTCGTTCTCGAAAAACGAACCGTCTTCAATCGCAAGATCAATCGCCCCAAGGTCCATCGCAACAACACGACCAGCACCAATGTTCGTATGCCCAACTTCAGAGTTACCCATTTGCCCACGCGGAAGCCCGACATCTGGGCCATGCGTGATCAATTCTGCGGTTGGTCCCGACATCACCCGATCATAGTTTGGCGTGTTGGCCAGCGCGGGCGCATTGCCGATCGTCTCAGCGCGTTTGCCCCAGCCATCCAGAATGCAAAGTACAACAGGTTTAGGTGCGCTCATCTTTAATTCCTCCAAGGCTTAACATCTTCTAACGGACCCGCACGGTAGGGCAAACCGCCTAAACGCGATGATAGGGCGCACCACCGAGAATTGATGCCGCACGATAAAGCTGTTCGGCCAACATCACGCGCACCAACATATGCGGCCAAACCATTTTACCAAAGCTTAGTGATGCGTCGCACTTTGCGCGCAAGCTCGGGTCAATTCCGTCCGCACCGCCAATAATAAATGCAAGGTCGCTGCGCCCATCGTCGCGAAACTGCGCCAGATCGCTCGCGAACTCGGGCGAGGTTTTGATTTTTCCGCGCTCGTCTAATGCAATCACGGCTGCGCCAGCAGGCAGGGACTTTTCCAACAATACAGCTTCAGCCGCCATGCCACCGCCTTTGCGGTCCTCAACTTCGCGCACGTCAACCGGCCCTAGGCCAAGTGAGCGGCCCGTTCGGTCAAATCGTTGAAGGTAGTCATCAATCAATGTGCGTTCCGGTCCGGCCCGTAGGCGACCCACGACACACAGGGTGACACGCACTATTGCGCCTCGACGGTCTCGCCTGGGTTCTGCCACATCTTCTCAAGCTGGTAGAACTCACGCACTTCCGGGCGGAACACATGAACAATCACGTCGCCCGTGTCGATTAGAACCCAATCACCTGCAGCGCGGCCTTCGACCTTGGAAAAAATGCCAAATGTCTGCTTCAAGCGCTCAGTCAGCTTTTCGGCAATGGACGAAACCTGACGCGACGAGCGACCGGAAGCGATGACCATATGGTCGCCCATCTCGGACTTGCCACGCAGATCAATCTGCACCACGTCTTCGGCTTTATCATCATCAAGTGATTTTAGGACTGCTGCCAAAGTGCTGTCTGAAGTAGGCGTTTGCATGGTCATTCTTTTGAACTCATCGGCGGCAGGGGGTCCTGCCTAGGAAGTATGAGATAGCGCAGTGCCCTTGTTGGGATGCGCAGTCAATCCCCTTCACGGGGCATGCCCTAACGTAGCAACCACCAATCTGCTTTTCAACGCTCAGAAACGTTAGCCGCGGCATTGCGGTAATTCTGCCGAGAAATGGCGGCTTTAAGCCCGGAGTCACGGATGCCGTGCGGTCCTTGAATGTCCGCTGTTGCGAGACACCAAAAACCTTCAACAACTGTTTAAGTTTTGAACGGGATTTTTGGCAGCAGGAAAGTAGACTGTTTCTTAGCCATGCCAAAAACGAGGGTTTTTGGAGTATTTAAACTGCGGATTTCCCAGCGAGCGCGACTTAGTCGCAGGCATCACATAGTGCGGCTTCGTAGCCGTCAGGAATATCCAGACAAAGGCGAGTGCCGCAATGAATACAGATATTGCCGCTCACGGAAGACATTCCTGCGTCTGCATCGCCCTGACTTTTGTGGTAGCGGTCATCTTGCCATGCGGCACGTTCTTTGTCTGTAAAGCTACTTTTCTTTGTCATCGACATCTCCCGCCAACCGTTATGTGAATCGAGAGGCTAACCAAAAAATGGGTGGCCTCTCAGAGTATTACTTACCTTTGCCCCCGCTGGACGATCCGTTTGAACGGCCGCCTCCAGATTGGTTTCCTGTCTGACTTGGCCAGCCGCCACCGTTACCTTGACCTTTTCCCATTTTTTAATCCTCCAATTTCATAATGCTAGTTAACTGAATTTGGTGAGTATGGATGCCATCTACAATCCGAAGACCAAGAAACTAACTGTTTCGTAATCATGAGTTAGGAAGCGAGCGCAGACCTCCCCAAAACCACCGTTTTTGGAAAGGGTCACAAAAGCGGGCATTCGGACGCTTGCGACGAAAGGCAGAAAAGTCCGCACAGCAGACCTTGATCAATCACCGTCCCTCCTAATCCAGCGCCTTGTTCTCGCCCTTAGGCGCATAGGTAATCTCTGATCCTTCGATCATCTTTACTTCGCGTTGTGGGAAAGGAATCGAAATACCGTTGTCAGCAAACGCATCCCACAACGCCAAATAAACATTGCCGCGGATGTTCGTCAGCCCGCCTGTTGGGTCTTTGATCCAGAAACGCAGGATGTAATCTACTGACGAGTCCCCAAACCCGACGATGTGACAAACGGGCGGGCGGAATTCCAATACGCGGTCCACGCTTGCTGCGGCTTCAATCGCGAGTTTGCGCACTTCACGCGGGTTGTCGCCGTAAGCGGTGCCAAAATAGATATCCAAGCGCACGAAGTCGTTGGAGTGGGACCAGTTCACCACTTGGGTCGTGATCAAGTCTTCGTTCGGAATCAGGTATTCGCGCCCGTCGCGCGTGGTGATGGACACGTAGCGCGCGCCCAATGAATTGATCCAACCGAACGTCTCACCGACGGTGATAACGTCCCCGGGTTTGATCGACTTATCGAGCAGAATGATGATGCCTGACACAAGGTTCGACACAACCTTTTGCAGACCAAAACCAAGGCCCACACCAATTGCACCAGACAGAACCGCCAGCCCCGTGAGGTCAAACCCGACAGACCGCAAGCCCATAAAGAATGCGGCACCAAACAGGACGACCTGCAAGAACTTAACCATAAGAACCTGCATCGACGGGCTGATGTCGTCGTTACGTTTGATCTGCGCAGTCGCCGTGCGCGACACGAACCGCGCGGCGAAAAAGAAGACGCTAAGAATAAAGACAGCCTGTGTAACCAACCAAATAGACAGCCGTGTTTCACCCAGTTCAATCGCTATTGAATCCAGCAGCTGTTCCGCTTCATCGGTAATGCCAAGAATGGACAGGGTGACCCAAATCCACGCGCCATACCGCACGACCTGCCGCATCAATGGGTTGTGAATGAGCCGTGTAGCAAAGGCCACAACCAGCCATGCGGTTGCCAATGTTGCGATAATTCCCAGCAGGTAAGACCGCGACGGCCAATGAAAACTAAACGGTTGGGGCCAAGTGAACTCGCGCATCAGGAACACAACGGTCCAGATTAAGACGACAAACACGATCCCGCCGAGCCGCTTGTGGATGACCAGCAGCCAGCGCAGTCTCCACTTTGGCCAAGCCTCGCGCGTGCGCATCCATCCGTGCAAACGCGGTGCAATCAACCGCCGTCCGATCAATGAAAGCACCAATATGCTAAGGGCAATGAGCACCTGATACAGGTTCCAGGTTCTAAACAGCGACGACGCAAACGTTTCAGCCTGTGTAAGCAGTGACTGACTGACCTCAGTAATGTCAGTTAGCGAGGAACTCGGTGGGGTAGCGGCTGGATCAAAAGTCTCGTTTGGCACTTGCGCGCGCAAGTCTTGCACCGCGTTGTCGATTTCGTTTTTGTCTATATGTCCTGCCATACATCGACTGTGACACGGTGTGTGTTGGACGTTCAAGGCGAGACATGCATCGCACCTTCACACGGTATCACCCTTGCGAGAACCGCTGAGCGTGTATA
>JAHBAO020000257.1 GCA_018500065.2 Octadecabacter sp.
CATTGCGTTGGTCGAAGCCTACGCCAAAGAAAACGGGTTCTGGCGCGGCGCGGATTACGACCCTGTCTATACCTCGACGCTTGAACTCGACATGGGCACAATTGTTCCCGCAATTTCAGGCCCCAAGCGCCCACAAGACTATGTGGCACTGGACACAGCGCAGGCCGAATTTCGCCGTGAAATGGAAGAGACATTCAAACGCCCGTTGCACAAAGAAGTCGCTGTTGCAGGTGAAGAGTACACAATGGAATCCGGTAAGGTTGTTATCGCCTCCATCACGTCCTGCACCAACACATCCAACCCCTACGTCATGATTGGCGCAGGCCTTGTCGCCCGCAAAGCCGCGGCACTTGGGCTAACCCGTAAACCTTGGGTCAAAACCTCGCTCGCACCAGGGTCGCAAGTCGTGTCGGCATACCTCGAGGCCGCAGGTCTGCAAACAGACCTTGATGCGCTTGGCTTCAACCTTGTGGGCTACGGCTGCACGACCTGCATCGGGAATTCAGGCCCGTTGCAGAAAGAAATCAGCGCAGCGATCCACGAAGGTGACCTCGTGGCGACCTCCGTTCTATCGGGTAACCGCAACTTCGAGGGCCGCATTTCCCCTGACGTGCGTGCCAACTATCTCGCCTCGCCGCCCCTCGTGGTGGCCTATGCGATTGCGGGCACGATGGACATCAACCTCGCGTCACACCCCTTGGGGGACGACAAAGACGGCAACCCCGTCTACCTGAAAGATATTTGGCCCACGACGGCGGAAATCGCTGAATTGGTTGAAAAAACCGTCACCCGCGAAGCATTCCAGTCCAAATACGCGGACGTCTTCAAAGGCGATGAAAAGTGGCAAAGCGTGGACACAACAGACGCAGAAACCTACGACTGGCCCGCCCAATCCACCTACATCCAGAACCCGCCCTACTTCCAAGGCATGTCTAAGGACCCCGGCGTCATCACCAACATCCATGATGCAAAAGTTCTGGCTGTGTTGGGCGACATGATCACAACCGACCACATCTCGCCGGCGGGTTCATTCGCCGAAAGCTCTCCGGCGGGGCAATACCTGATCGAACGTCAGGTCCCCGTGCGCGAATTCAATTCCTACGGGTCGCGACGTGGCAACCACGAAGTCATGATGCGCGGCACTTTCGCCAACATCCGCATCAAAAACGAAATGCTGGATGGTGTTGAAGGTGGCTACACCAAAGGACCGGACGGCAAACAAACGTCGATTTTCGACGCCGCGATGGCCTACCAAGCGGCGGGCACGCCAACGGTGATTTTCGGCGGTGAACAGTACGGTGCGGGATCATCCCGTGACTGGGCCGCAAAGGGCACGAACCTGCTGGGCGTGAAAGCCGTGATCGCCGAAAGCTTTGAGCGTATTCACCGCTCAAACCTTGTCGGCATGGGCGTTATCCCGTTCGAGTTCACAGGCGGTGACAGCCGCAAGACCCTTGGTTTGACGGGCGATGAGACGGTTTCGATTTCAGGGCTAGATAGCGTGACCCCGCTGCAAGACCTTCCCGCGACGATCACAATGGCGGACGGCACCGTGCGCGAGATCACCCTCAAATGTCGCATCGATACCGCGATCGAGATTGAATACATCGAACACGGTGGTGTTTTACACTACGTGCTGCGCAATCTTGCTAAAGCGGCCTGATCGAAGTGGGGTTATTTGTTTTTGACTGTGGCGGGGCGCTGCCCCGTCGAGCAAGCTCGACTCCCCGGGATATTTTCGAAACAAAGGCAAACAACAAGGAGGCGCTTCATGTCACATCGGTCTTTTGAGTTCACCCATGCCCTGTGCCGCATGCCTGCCGTTTCGGTAACCGACGGGCTGCGCGCGCACGACCAAGGGGATCCTGATCCGCTGACGTTTGCGGCTGAACATGGGGCTTATGTTGCTGCACTGCGTGAGGCGGGCTGCGTGGTGAATGTGCTGCCCGCGGACGAGGCCTTTCCTGATTCAGTGTTCATAGAAGACCCCGCGTTGGTGTTGAACGGAACGGCGATTGTTCTGCGCCCCGGTGCACAAACCCGCCTTGGCGAAGCCGCGGCGCTGCGCCCGTCGTTAATGGAATACATGAATAACGTCATAGACTTAGAAACGAGCGGTTATGTTGATGGCGGCGACATCTTGTGTACAGATGACCGCGTTTTGCTTGGGCTGTCGGCACGCACCAACGTGCAAGGGGCACAAGATTTGCGCCCCATTGTTGAAGGCTTGGGCTACAGGCTTGAGGTGCTGCAAACGCCGCCGGAAATCCTGCATTTCAAAACCGAAAGCTCACTTCTGGATGAAGCGACCGTTCTGGCCACCCCCGCCCTTGCCGCGTCTGGTGCGTTCAACGGGTTGAACGTGATCGAAACCGTTGAAGGCGAAGAAGCGGCGGCCAATGCAATCCGTGTGAATGCGCATGTGTTTTTGTCGGCGGGGTTTTTGAAGACCGCTGATAAGTTGCAAAAGGCGGGCTACAGCGTGAAAATCCTCAACACCAGCCAAGCGGCATTGGTGGATGGGGGCCTCAGCTGTATGTCGCTGCGCTATAGTCGTTAATTGGCTAAGGCGGCGTCCAATGCGGGGCGCAAACGGTTCGCCAACTCGCGCTGCGTAACGGGCGAGGCCATGCGCAACAGGATCGTGCCGTCACCGTCCACAAGGAAGGTTTCCGGCACGCCGTAAACGCCCCAATCAATCGCATGGAACCCGCTTGGGTCGGCGCCGGCGGCGACATAGGGATCCCCAAGATCGCTTAGGAATGCAACGGCATTTGCGTCGAAGTCTTTATAATTGATGCCGTAGATCGGGATGCCCTCGTCAGCCAGAACCTCAAGATTGGGGTGTTCGACGCGGCACGGTGCGCACCAGCTGGCCCAGAAATTCACGATCTTGACCTCGCCATCACGTAGCATGGCGTCGGTGAACGGCGTGAGGCCTTCGATCTCGGACACGGCCACTTCAGGGGCCGGCTTACCGATCATCGCAGATGGTAATTCTTCGCCTTGCCCACCAAACAGACCCGGCCCGAGCAACAGGCCCGCGAACGCCGCGAAAAGCACAAATGGAATTGCCATCAGGTACTTAGACATTGGCGCGATTCCGTCTGTCTTCAACCTCGGCCAGCTGCGCGCGGACTTTGCGGGCGCGACGCAGCGACAGGGCGATCAGCCCAACCAGTAACCCGACAGACAGCGCATAGGCCGTCAAAACTTCGGTCGCGTAATTTCCAAGATCAGGGATCACGTGCGCATCCTTGCCTCAAGCGCACGCATGCGGCGGGCGCGAATTTCAGTTTGTGTACGGATCAGCACGAGGCCGAGGAACAGGATGCCAAAGCCCACCATGCAGATCAGCAATGGCACAAAGAACACGTCCGACACAGTGCGTTCCCCCGTGGCGACCGGTACGGAGGTGCCCTGGTGCAGTCCTTGGTTCCAAAAGTTAACCGCGTAGCGCGACAGCACAGCGAAAACAGACCCGACGATGCACAACACAGACGTGAGATCGGCGGCGGTGTCGGGGTCCTCAATCGCTTCCCAAAGGG
>JAHBAO020000423.1 GCA_018500065.2 Octadecabacter sp.
CAATTTTATTAAGTGAAGCGTCTATGGAGGCGAGTACCGGAATCGAACCGGTGTACACGGATTTGCAATCCGCTGCGTAACCACTCCGCCAACTCGCCGTCCTGTGGTTGTGGGGGTGCTTTAGCGGCGAATCTTGGGCGGTTCAATAGGGCGTTTGCATGTGCGTCTGCAGAACTGGGCTGTAAGGCACAATGGGCCGTTGCCGACAGTCGAGGGCTGTGGCATGAAAGAGGCGTAGATTCTGAACGAAAGAGTTTAGCTCGTGGCTGATTATCAAACCCGCAGAACCATGATGGTGGACACACAAGTCCGCCCGTCTGACGTGACCAAATTCCCGATTATTGATGCGCTGTTAAGCGTGCCACGAGAGGATTTTGTGCCGGACGCGAAGCGCGAAGCGGCCTACATCGGTGAAAACATCGAAATTGGCGCAGGACGGGTGCTGCTTGAATCGCGCACCTTTGCAAAGATGCTTGAGGCTGCTGACATCCAACCAAGTGATGTCGTGCTCGATCTTGGGTGTGGGCTTGGCTATTCGACAGCAATCCTAGCGCAATTGGCGGATTTCGTTGTCGCGGTTGAAGATGAGGCTGGCCGTGCAGAAGAAGCGCAGCAAAACCTGTCTGACCACGGCATTGATAATGCTGCCGTTTTTGAAGGTGCGCTTGTTGATGGGGCGGCCAAGAACGGCCCCTATGATGTGATTCTTGTGCAAGGTGCTGTTGAGCAAGTCCCTGAAAATTTACTGGCGCAAGTTAAAGATGGAGGGCGCATTGTTGCAATTTTTGCAGAAGGCGCTTTGGGCGTGGTTCGCGTTGGCCGTAAGATTGATGGCACGGTGAATTGGCGCATGTCGTTCAACGCAAGTGCGCCCGTTTTGGCGGATTTTGCAAAAGAAGCTTCTTTTAGCTTCTGACATATAACTTTTGTCAGAGGTTCATTTTTTGAAGATGACCTGATTGATAAGGAAACGATCATGACACTCGGACGTCTATTTGGCGCAATGTGCGTTGCTTTGGTTGTGGCTTCGTCACCAGCGCGTGCGGAATCCTTGGCGGATGCTTTGCGCGATGCCTATCACAACTCCGGTTTGCTTGATCAGAACCGTGCGCTGCTGCGTGCCGCTGATGAAGACGTCGCGCAGTCTCTGGCGGCATTGCGTCCTGTTGTCTCTTGGCAGGCGCAAGCGGTCTATGCGAGCTCCTCTGCCGCGCCATCCCCGAGCAGTTTGTCCGACGACCTGAGTGCCACGATTTCCATTTCCGCGAACCTTTTGTTGCATGACGGTGGCGCGAGCGCGTTGGCGACTGAGGTGCAAAAAGAAGTTGTCTTGCAGACACGTGAGGGTCTTGTTCAGGTTGAGCAGCAGGTGCTGTTCCGCGCGGTTGACGCCTATATGAATGTGCGTCGCCAGTCTGAATTCCTCGCACTGCGCCGCAGTAATGTCAGCGTGATCAATCAAGAATTGCGTGCAGCGCGTGATCGTTTTGAAGTCGGTGAAGTAACGCGCACGGATGTTTCACTGGCAGAAGCACGGCTTGCGGCAGCTCAAAGCCTTTTGGCGTCAGCACAAGGGGCTTTAGCGCAAGCCAATGAAGAATTTCGCGCCGCCATTGGGCGTGCGCCGGGTCGTCTGGATGTCGTTTCCCCCGCCAGATTGCAGCACAACCTCGAAGATGCGCGGGCTTTTGCAATGCGTCGCCATCCTGACGTGATTGGCGCACAGCATGGTGTTTCGGCGGCAGAACTCAACATCCGCCGCGCTGAAGCTGCACTTAACCCGCGTCTAAGCCTTAATGGGTCTGTTGGCCTGAATGACGAAGGCACCGCGTCACAGCAATTGGGTCTGACTTAGGGTGGGACGATTTATCAGGGTGGGCAGCTGCAATCTGTGATCCGTCAAGCACAAGCACGCCGCGATGCGTCGCGCTCGGGCTTGCTGATAACCACCCAAGGCGTCAGCCAGAATGTTGGCAACGCCTATGCAATCTTGCGCGTTGCGCGGGCCAGTCTTGAGGCGTCCAATTTGCAAGTCCGTGCCGCACGCACAGCCTTTCGCGGTGTCCGCGAAGAGGCGACATTGGGCGCGCGTACGACCCTGGATGTCTTGAACGCCGAACAGGAACTGCTTGATGCGCAGGCAAACACGATTTCCGCGCAAGCTGATGAGGTTGTTGCCAGCTACCGCGTGCTTGCAACGATGGGTCTGCTTACCGCTGATCACCTTAACCTCGGCGTGCAAAGCTATGATCCTGCTGCTTATTATAATCTCGTGAGTGAAGCCCCTGCGACCTATTCTGAACAAGGCCAGGCATTGGACCGCGTCCTGCAATCCATCGGAGAATAGATCAAACACCGACTATCGGTTGTTTGGTGACGTGGAGCAGGTTAAACTACAAGCCTGAGGCTTAAGCAGGATAAGCAATGTCCGATCCAGTGGCGAACGTAGAAATTGAAGACGTGCTGTCGTCCATCCGTCGGCTTGTAAGCGATGGAGACAAGGCGCGTACGCGTGACCCTGCGCCAATTGAGGCGGATAATGCGCCAGCGCAGAACACCCCTGAGATCCCCGCTGAAACCTCCGAATCGAAACTGGATAAGTTTGTCCTGACGCCAGCGTTTTTGGTCGTCGACAACCATGCGGTAGACGTGGACAGTGACGTCAACGATGATGTCCTCGACGAGAGCCACGATCAAGAAGAGTGGGTCGAAGAAATTCCCCAAGAAGCTGCTCCTGAACCTCAGCCTGATGCCGAGATTGAAGACGGCCCGCTGCCGCTGACAGATATGGTTTGGGAGTCTGTTAACGATGCCCGCAAAGTTGGCCTTGCAGCTGTGCCTGCAGATGCTGAAGCTGAAGAAGCTGCGCCCCAAACGCCTGATCGTTCAGAACTTGTGGCGACGATTGCCGAATTGGAAGCCGCGATAAGCAACGATATTGAAGACTTTGAACCTGATGGCACCGAAGATGCTGGCGATTTCATGGGTGAAACCATCGCTTGGCCCGGCGCTGAGGGGCGCAACTTTGAAAATGTACAAGACGCCGAAGAAGCAACAGCACCGGCGCCAGAGTTCAACCCTGACCTTGAAGCGGACGATGCCTCTCTCGCGTTTGAACACCGCACAGCGGAAGGAGAGCCTGAACAGTCGCAAGAGGCTGAGGCAGATGTCGAACCTGACGCGGTTCACGACGAGGACGATGAGGATGACTACGGCGACGATGACCTTGATGGG
>JAHBAO020000378.1 GCA_018500065.2 Octadecabacter sp.
GCAGCAGGATCATGTCATCAAGCTGTTCGTTCTGCCAAGTGACATCGCCCTGTACCTCGTCATGCAACGTGGTCGCGCCAATCCGTGGGGCTTTGACACGCACCACAAAGGGCAGGTCAGGGTGATCGGCTTCCACCACATCGCGCCAAGGCGAGCGATAAAGTGTTGAGGTTTTGTTGGCGCGCGCGTCTTCGCGGAAGGCTTCGATTTCTTCCTGCGTTGCAAAACATTTGTAGGCGTGGCCATTGGCGAGCATCTCATGGGCGACGGCTGCGTGACGTGCGGCTTGTGCGGCTTTTGACGTCGGCTCATCATCCCAATCAAGGCCGAGCCATGTCAGCCCGTCCAGAATGGCTTGTGTGTTCTCGTCCGTCGAACGCGCTTTGTCGGTGTCCTCAATACGCAGCAAGAACTTACCGCCACGGCCACGGGCATAAAGCCAGTTGAACAATGCCGTGCGCGCGCCGCCGATGTGCAAAGCGCCTGTAGGGGACGGGGCGAAACGGGTGACAACTTGAGCTTGCGACATGGGAAATTAACCTTTTGCTAACCACCATTTCGTTAGGATTGGCGGGCTTGAGGCGGGAATACTAATAGCGCGGGGTAAGGACAAGTGCGCATGCTGAAGGGTGCGTGGACGCAGATCGTGGCCCAACGCGGTGAATTGTTTGGCTGGGTGCCCGTGTTTTTTGCTTTTGGAATTACCTGCTATTTCGCGGCTCCTGTCGAGCCAGCCGTCCTGACGATCTATTCCACGCTTGGACTAACGGTGGTTTTGTTCGCAGCCGTTTATGTGAGCCCGGAACGGATAAGCCCCCTTGTCGTTGCGCTTGCGTTGCTGGTCGGTGGGTTCGGTGTCGCTGGGTTGCGCGCCAATATGGTCGCCGAACCGGTGCTGGAGTTCCGCTATTATGGCCCGATCCAAGGGCGCATCATTGAGATTGACCGATCAAGTTCAGACGCGGTGCGCCTGACGCTAGATCGCGTGGTTCTGGCCCGCATGCAAAGGCACCGAACCCCCGCGACCGTGCGGGTGTCTTTGCATGGAGAACAAGGGTTTATCACGCCTGAACCGGGGCAGGTGGTGCTGATGACGGGGCATTTGTCGCCACCAAGTGGCCCTGTAGAACCCGGTGGTTTTGATTTCCAACGCATGGCGTGGTTTGAGGGCCTCGGGGCGGTCGGATATACGCGCACCCCTGTTTTGCTTGGCGCTGAAGCGGTTGAAGGGGTGGCAGGCCTTTGGGTCTATCGCCAGCGTGTTGCGATCAGCGCAGCGGTTCAAGACCGTCTGAATGGGGAGTCCGGCGCGTTCGCGGCCGCCATCATGACAGGGGATCGTTCTGGGATGGGGCAAGACAGTTTAACGGCGCTACGTGCCTCGAACCTTGCGCATTTGCTGGCGATTTCTGGGATGCATATGGGTATTCTTGCAGCCTTTATTTTTGCGGCGCTGCGCTATGGAATGGCGCTGTGCCCGCATGCCGCACTGCATTGGCCAGTGAAAAAGATCGCTGCGGTGGGTGCGTTGTTCGTGGCTGGGGGCTATTTGGCGTTGTCAGGTGGAAATGTATCCACTGAACGGGCGTTCGTCATGGTCGCTGTGATGTTGGTCGCGGTTCTGTTTGATCGTCGCGCGCTGACGCTGCGCGCGGTGGCGATTGCGGCGATGATCGTTCTAACGCTGCGCCCAGAAGCCCTGTTCGGACCCGGTTTTCAGATGTCGTTTGCGGCAACCACGGCCTTGGTGGCGGTGTTTGGCTTGATGCGACAGTTGGACCTTCCCGACGTTCCAAGGTGGCTGAAACCCATCGGAGCCGTCTTTGTTTCATCCTTGGTCGCGGGGTTGGCGACCGCGCCTTTTGCAGCGTTCCATTTCAACCAGATCGCGCAGTTCGGCCTTATTGCGAACCTGTTGTCGGTGCCACTGATGGGAACACTTGTGATGCCCGCCGCAGTTTTGGCGGCGGTTCTCGCGCCACTGGGCCTTGAGATGATCGGCCTGTGGGTGATGGACCTTGGACTTCGCTGGATCCTGACTGTTGCGCATTTTGTATCGGATCAGGACGCCGCCCTGCGTCATGTCCCAACACCCGGACCTGAGGTGTTGGCGCTGATTTCTCTCGGGGGGCTTTATGTTGTGTTGTGGCGCGGGGGGCTGCGATGGTTTGGCGCCATTCCCGTGATCGCGGCGTTTGTGATGTGGCACGTCGTTGAACGGCCCGCACTTTTGGTCGCTGACACGGGGTCGCTGATTGGGGTGATGACCCAAACAGGGCGCGTTGTGTCCAAAGAACGCGGCGAGGCCTTTGCGGTTGGAAACTGGCTGGAAAACGATGGCGCCCCCGTTGAACAGGCGGTGGCGTTTAGACGTGAGGGATTAAGCGAAGAGGGACGTGCGGTGTCAGTCACTGTTGGTGATAAGCGTGTGTTGAACCTGCGTGGTATGGGCGCTGTCGCGGCACTGGATGGCTGCGGTGGGGTCGACATTATCATAACAAATCAGGAATTGGACAACAGTTCAGGTTGTGCTGTCTATGACATAAGACGCTTGCGCCAAACGGGGGCTTTAGCGGGCTATATTGAGGACGGAAAGCTGAACCTAATCAGCGTGCGCGACCATACAGGGGCGCGGATATGGAACACCGCGTCCCTGCGTCGACGTTTATTCGATCAATACGTGCGGATCAGCCCGACAAGGCGCCCCTGAACCTTCACCTGATCACCGCGAAACAGACGCGTTTCATAGGCGGGGTTGGCGGCCTCAAGCGCGATGGCATCACCATTGCGGCGATAACGCTTCAACGTGGCTTCGGAATCTTCGACCAAGGCCACGACAATATCCCCATTGTCGGCCGTCGAACTTTCGCGGATGACCACGACATCGCCGTCGTTGATCCCCGCGTCGATCATGGAATCACCTTTGACTTCAAGGGCATAGTGTTCGCCCTTGCCGACCATTGAGGACGGAACAGACACATTGTGGCTGATTTCTGAAATGGCAGCAATCGGCACACCCGCAGCAATCCGCCCCATGACGGGCAGTTCAATCGCGCCGCCGTTATCAAGGGGCTGTGCCCCCACGGGGCGGCTGTCAGGCCGATCGCCGTCAATAACGCGCGGCTGAAAACCACCACCAGTGGGCACATCAAGTTTGGGTTGCAGCGCATCCGGCAGTTTCACAATTTCCAATGCACGGGCACGGTGCGCGAGGCGGCGGATAAATCCGCGTTCCTCAAGCGCAGTAATCAGGCGATGGATGCCCGATTTCGACCGCAGATCAAGGGCTTCTTTCATTTCATCAAAGCTTGGGGGGACACCATCGCGCTGCACCCGTTTTTGAATGAATTCCAACAGATCAAGTTGCTTCTTGGTAAGCATATGCCCTCTCCCTCAATGGTCTTTGTTTTGGGATGTTCTAGACTTGTTCTCGTTTTGTGTCAATCTGTTCTTATATGATGGGGTAAATTGTTACCGGATCGCCCGCATTTTTGGCAGCATCATCAATGGGGCGCAGTAAAAGGCAATTCGCATCGGCAAGCACCGTCAACATGGAACTGTCTTGTTTATCAAACGCCGTCACAGTGCGCTTTTCAGCGCCTTCTTCAAACATGGCCCGCATATAATGGGCACGTGGGCCACCCCTCGGGAGCGGTGCGGTTAGGCGCGCGGTGAGCGCGCGGGGCAGAACGTCGCTTTGGCCCAAGGCACGGCGCACCATCGGCAAAAGGAATAGATGACCGCAGACAACCGCAGAGACGGGATTGCCGGGCAGCCCAAGGAAGGCTGTCGCGCCTTTTGATCCCGCCATCAAGGGTTTGCCGGGGCGCATGGCGATCTTGTGAAAGCTGCGCGTCACGCCGAAGCGATCTAACGCCGGGGCAACAAGGTCATGATCACCAACAGACGCGCCACCAATGGTAACGATGATATCGGCACCCCAATCGGCGGCTTGTTGCAAAACGTTGTCTAAGGCGTCTGGGGTATCAGGGGCGATCGGCAAGATGTTCGGGTCTGCGCCAGCATCACGCAACATCGCGTGCAATGCAAAGACGTTTGAGGCGATGATTTGGTCGGGGGCAGGGTCACCACCGGGCATTAGCAACTCATCACCAGTTGAGATCAGCGCCACTTTCGGTTTGCGGGTGAGCGATACCACAGGGTGGTTCATCGCGGCAATCAGTGCGAGGTCTGGCGGGGTAAGAGCACGCGGCGATCCTAGTGAAAACTCACGTTTGAAATCAGCACCTTGCGGTCGGATGTTCATGTTGCTTCCGATGGGTTCGCTTAGTTTGATCTGTGTGCCCGCTGCGGTCACGTTCTCTTGGATCACGACACAATCTGCTCCGTCAGGGACGGGCGCGCCTGTGAAAATTCGAACGGCTTGGCCGGCTTGCACTGTGCCGTCCCAACCGTGGCCAGCTGCGGATTCCGCGACCACATCAAGAACGGCATGTTGAACCGCATCGACGCGGCGCACAGCGTAGCCATCCATCGCAGAGGCAGAAAACGGTGGCTGGTCGCGTCTGGCATAAAGCGGCGCGGCAAGAGTTCTGCCTTGGGCATCGGCCAGCGCAACCGTTTCGGATGGTGCGGTTTGGACAAGTTCAAGGCAAAGCGCTTGGGCTTGTTCAACCGTGATCATTGTTTTACCTCAGCAAGCTGCGCGTCTTCCCAATCGGCGTAGGTTTGGCCAGTGCCGACGACTTTCCATTCGGTTCGTCCATTTGCAGGGCGTCCCAATACAACAGCCGCCGCTGCGGAAGGACTTGAAAACGCATAATTTGTTGTAAACACACCTTTTGAAATTGTCCCACTTGCAGTCAAGTCAGAATGCAGTGACGTGTATGATGAATGCGATTGCCCGACCCAAACTTCCGATGCAATGGAGCCTTGTAATACAATCATTTCTCCGCCGATGAATGATGCTGTGGCTCGAAGGTTGTCACGCGCTCTGCTGCATACAAAATGTGTATCTTCGACGTTGGACTTTTCGGTGGAAGCTGTCTGCACTTCTCGCTTTTTACTCAGAAAATTATCGACACGAATTGCCGGCAACACCATCATCAGGGTTTCCAAAAAGCTTTCCATGTTGGCGGTGTCGGCTTCGGAAAGGCTGCTGCCGGACGGTTGGTTGCCGTTTTCCAAGCCCATCGCGTTCACGTCTTTTGCAACCGCAATAAGACGGGATTCCAAGTAACGAACATGGGCTTTATGCAGGTTATTCGCCGAAGTTGTGATCAGGATCGCGGTGTCCCACCAATCCTTGCTGCCTGCATGTTGGCGTAGGCGTTCGCGCATGTCTTCGGCTTCGCCAACATAGGCCAGCGGTGCGCCGTCTTGTTCCCCGAGCAAAACGTAGACGCCTGTGAACCGCGCTTCTGGCCGCCCCAATCCTTCTTTTAGTTGGGTGCGGGGCAGGCGCAACACGTAGCCTGTCCAGTTAAAGACCTCCGCTGTGAGCATTCCATCTGGGCGGCCGTCGATAAAGAACAGTTGAAGGGATCGTGAGATGTGGTTCATGCTTCAAAGCGACCGGATTTCCCGCCGTCTTTCAGGGTAACTTTGATCCCGCCGATTTCCATGTCCTTTTGCACCGCTTTGAGCATGTCATAAACGGTGAGGGCGGCGACGCTGGCAGCGCTTAGGGCTTCCATTTCTACCCCGGTTTGCCCTGTGGTTTTAACCGTCGTTTCAATCCGCACGCCCGGCAGGGAGGTGTCGGGGGTAAGGTCAACGGAGACCTTGGTGATCGGCAGCGGATGGCACAGGGGAATGAGGTCAGAGGTTTTCTTAGCCGCCTGAATACCTGCGATCCGCGCGATGCCAAGAACGTCGCCTTTTTTGGCGGTGCCCGCGGTGACATAGGCCAGCGTTTCAGGGGACATTTTGATCCACGCGGTGGCAGTGGCGATGCGGCTGGTCACCGCCTTACCTGAAACATCCACCATGTGGGCCTGACCGTGATCGTCAAAGTGGCTAAGTTTATCAGACACTTACACTCCACCCATTGTGGCGCCGCCCGCCAGCAACGTGCGGGTCGCATTCGTTACATCATCTTGACGCATCAGGCTTTCGCCGATCAGGAACGTGCGCGCGCCGTAGCGGGCCATATCGGCAAGATCATCAGGGGTAGACAGCCCGCTTTCGCAGACAATCAAGCGATCCGCAGGCACCATGCGCGACAGGGTGCGCGTGGTGTCCAGAGTGGTTTCAAAGGTTTTGAGATTGCGGTTGTTGATGCCCATGAGGGGGGATTTTAGCGCGCAAGCACGGCTCAATTCTTCTTCATTGTGGACCTCAAGAAGCACGTCCATGTCCCAGTCCATCGCGGCGGCTTCAAGCTCGGCGGCTTGGGCGTCACTGACGGAGGCGAGGATGATCAGAATTGCATCGGCGCCAAGCGCGCGGGCTTCGGCGACCTGATACGTGTCATACATGAAATCTTTGCGAAGGGCGGGGAGATCAACGGCTTCGCGCGCCGCAACGAGGAATTCATCCGCGCCTTGGAAGGACGGGCCATCTGTCAGAACGCTAAGGCAGGTGGCACCACCAGCGGCATAGGCTTGCGCGAGTTCAGGTGGATTGAAGTCATCACGGATCAAGCCTTTGGAGGGGCTGGCCTTTTTGATTTCAGCGATCAGCCCATAGCCCTCGCGACTGGCCTCAATCAGGCGGTCGGCAAACCCGCGTGTGGGCGCGGCGGCGCGTGCCGCGGCTTCAACGTCAACCAAAGGACGCGCTGCTTTGCAGGCGGCAATGTGGTCGAGCTTATAGGCTTTGATTTTGTCTAGAATATCCATGTCGGCAACGTACTGCGCGTTATAGGGGAAGACAATTGCGCGTGCCGCGGGCGGGGGCCAAAATTTGAGAAATTTTGGCGGTGGTGTCGGATGGGGGCGTGCGTTGCGGGGCTGGAAGAGGGGCGCTGCCCCCGCTTCGCGTCCCCGGGATATTTGGAAAACAGAGGCAATAGGCAGGATTTAAGGCGCTTTTGCGGGTTTGGCCGTCAAATAGGTCGTGTCGCGTGCTGTCATCGGAGTGAATGGTGATGGCCCACACTGTGCCGCCCCAAAAGCGTCAGTTGAAGGTCACTAAGGGGGGGCGGCCGGTCATGGGGTGGCGTTAGCCTGCTTGTGTGATCTTGGCGAGGGTTTCCACGGCGCGTTTTGCAGCACCGGAGTCGATGCTTTCAGCGGCCATGTTTGCGCCTGCTTTCAAATCTTCAACTTTGCCGGCAACCAGTAAGGCCGCGGCGGAGTTTAAAAGCACAGCATCGCGGTACGCGGAGTGTTCGCCGTCCAGCAAGGCGCGGAAGGCCTTGGCGTTGTCTTCGGGTGAGCCACCCAAGATGGCGTGGAAGGGATGCACGGGCAGGCCTGCGTCTTCGGGATGGACTTCGCGTGCCGTGATCATGCCGTGGGACAGGGCGGCGACCGCCGTGGTCCCGCAAATGGAAATCTCATCTGTTCCATCCGAGCCATGTACGATCCAAGCCGCGTCGGAGCCGAGGTCTTTGAGGGTTTCGGCCATTGGAAAGATAAGATCGACAGCGAAAGCACCTGTGAGCTGACGTTTGACGCCAGCGGGGTTGGTCAGCGGCCCGAGGATATTGAAGATGGTTTTGCAGCCCAGTTCTTGGCGCGCGGGCATCACGTGTTTGATGGCTGGGTGGTGCATCGGGGCCATCATGAAGCCGATACCGGCCTCAGCGATGCAGCGTTCTACCATATCTGCGCCGACCATAACATCCACGCCCATTTGCTGCAGGGCATCCGCCGCACCAGATAGGGAACTGAGGTTACGGTTGCCGTGTTTGGCCACTGGTACGCCTGCACCCGCGACAACGAAGGCGGTTGCGGTTGAGATGTTGAGCGTGCCTTTGCCGTCACCGCCCGTTCCGACGATATCCATCGCACCTTCTGGCGCATTCACTGGCACGCAACGCGCACGCATGCCCGCAGCAGCGGCGGCGTATTCAGCCACCGATTCACCCCGGGCGCGCATCGCCATAAGCAAACCACCGATCTGTGCGGCGGTGGCTTCGCCCTCAAACAGGCAATCAAACGCCATTTCAGCCTGAGCACGGCTGAGCGGGCCTTCGGAGGCTGCGTAAATCAGGGATTTCATTTTCTCGCTCATGCTGGGACTTTCATCGTATCTAGGAAGTTTTGCAGCATCGCGTGGCCATGTTCGGATTTGATGCTTTCAGGGTGGAACTGCACGCCGTGGATTGGCAATTCGCGGTGTTGTAGGCCCATGATTGTCCCATCATCCAGCTCTGCTGTGATTTCTAGGCAGTCGGGCAGGGTGTCGCGCTCAACGGTCAAGGAATGATAGCGCGTGGCCTCAAACGGGTTGGGCAGGCCTGCGAAGACAGATTTACCCGTGTGGTGCATTGTGCCCATCTTGCCGTGAACAATATCATGACAGCGCACGATTTTGCCGCCGAATGCTTCGCCAATGGTTTGATGGCCCAGACACACGCCAAACAACGGGGTCTTGGTTTCAGCGGCGGCTTTGGTCAGCGCGAGGCAAATGCCAGCTTGCGCAGGGTCGCAAGGACCGGGGGACAACACGATACCGGTCGCGCCCATACTCATTGCGTCTTGCACATCAATCGCATCATTGCGTTTTACGACCACATCCGCACCGAGTTCACCAAAATAGTGCACCAGATTGTAGGTGAAGCTGTCATAATTATCGATCAAGAGAAGCATGGAGTTGCCACCTTTTGGATGGGTTAAATTGGGGCTACCGTCCGGCGGGCTGCCCCTTGTATAGTGGTGCCATACATGGGCCGCACGGCAAGGTGCGTCAAGGCCCGCATTACACCCGAATTGGCCCATGAGAGGCTGGTCGGATTTGAAGTGAGAAGGCGACGAGCGCATGCGTGGAATGATCGGCGGAGTATTGGCAGGGGGCGTGGTCTCTGTTTTGGGGCTAGGGGCTGTATCGGTTATGACCGAGTTGCCTGCCGGAATAACACCGCCTGAAGCGCCCTTGGTGGATGCACCGCAGGTTGAACCTGTGGCCGCTGAAACAGAAGCGGCGAATAGCCCATCGACACCTGTGGGCAGCGTCTCCATCCAAGAGCCGCAAGCGCCTGAGCTGCCAGATGATGAAGCTGCGTTGGTGGCACCGGAAATCGCTGAACCCGACACCCCAGCACCCGTTGACGCGACCGTAGAAGCGCCACGTGCTGACACGGACCCATTGGATGAGCCGGAAGTAATGTCAATTGAGGGGGCAATGGAAGCGCCCAAAGCGGCTGAAAGTGCGGACCTAAGCGCGCAACCGCTTGAGCCGGTCTTGCCGAACCCACAGTCGCTTGCGCCGCAGGTTCCCGCAGCCGAGGCGGATTTGACCGTTTCGACGGCGCCAGCACAGCCGACCGTTGTCGTTGAGCCTGAACCTGATGCCGAAGTTGACGTTGTGGCGGATCCAATTGCGCCGAACCCTGAACCTGTTGCGCCTGACGCGGAAACCGAGGACTTTTTCGTTGTGGACCTTGGCGCGGATGCGGCTGGCGGGGATAATGGTGAAACCGTCGCGCCTGACGCAATTGTTGAAGACGCCCCGACAGATCAACCTGCCGATGACATACTGGCGTCTGCGGAACCCGAAACACCCACGACCCCGCGTGTGCAGCTTCAAGGTGGGCAAAACACCCTGCTTGGGGATCGCGATACGGGTGTGACCGTGCGCCGTCCCGGTTCAGCTGATGCGGCAGTGGCAGAGGAAGCTCCGGAAACCACAGCTGCGATCAATGCGCTTGTCGATTTTGCCGCTGATGCAGGCGACACGTCCGGCAAGCCACTTATGTCCGTTGTCCTGATCGACGATGGCTCAATGTCGGCTGCAGCTGCAGCGCTGTCGGGCTTGTCGTTTCCTGTGACCATTGCCCTTGACCCAAGTGTCGAAAGCGCAGCCGAATTGATGGCAAGCTACCGGGCGAGCGGATTTGAAGTCGCGGTCTTGGCGAAGCTGCCGGAAGGCGCGTTGCCCAGTGATGTTGAAGTGACGTTTCAAAGTGTTTTCGCGATGTTGCCTGAAACGGTAGCTGTGCTGGACCTTGGCGATGGCGGGCTTCAATCTGACCGCGACGTGACGCA
>JAHBAO020000382.1 GCA_018500065.2 Octadecabacter sp.
CAACCAATACATGGGCCGCACGTTTATTGAACCATCCGAGTCCATTCGCAACATGGGCGTGCGCCTGAAACTCAACGTGAACCGTGCGTTGGTTAAGGGCAAACGTATCATCCTTGTGGATGACAGCGTTGTGCGTGGCACGACGTCCCGCAAAATTAAGGAAATGATCCTTGAGGCTGGCGCTGCCGAAGTTCACTTTCGCATCGCGTCCCCGCCGACAGCGTGGCCATGTTTTTACGGCGTCGACACGCCCCAGCGCGAAAAGCTGCTGGCGGCCACGATGTCCGAGGAAGAAATGCGCAGCCATCTGGGTGTCGATTCCCTTAAGTTTATCTCGCTCGATGGGCTGTACCGCGCTGTTGGTGAGGCCAAAGGGCGCAACAACGCGTCACCGCAATATTGCGATGCATGCTTTAGCGGCGAATATCCGGTCAAGCCTGCCGACATGCTGGAACAAGGCTTTGAGATGAAAACCGCGGCGGAGTAAGCGCGATGGCAACTGTCATTCACCACAACCCTGACTGCGGAACATCCCGCAATGTTTTGGCGGTGATCCGCGCGTCTGGGACAGAGCCTGAAGTGATCCAATACCTGCAAACTGGGTGGTCGCGTCCGCAATTGTTGGCACTGTTTGCAGCCGCCAACCTTACGCCGCGCACGGCCCTGCGCACCAGCAAGTCCCCCGCCAAAGAACTAGGCCTGACAGACCCAAGCGTAAGTGATGACACAATTTTGGATGCGATGTTACAGCATCCCGTTCTGGTCAATCGCCCCATCGTCTGTACCCCCAAAGGGGTTGCACTGTGTCGCCCGTCCGAGGCCGTTGTGCCGTTACTTGAGATCCCGCTGACAGCGCCGGTCACAAAAGAAGACGGTGAAGTGATCGCGACGCCGCGGGCATAATCGTCCGCCCATCGGCCAGTTTACGCCTACGTAACCTGCAAACCTCGACAATGCTGCATTGCGGCATTACCTGCGCCCTCTGATTATCAAAGGCCAGAACAATGTCGACCGACACCACCAGCCCCGAAACCGCGCAAAACGCGACGCAGATCGACGCGATCGATTTGTCCAAACCCCAGCTTCTGGGATTGTTTGGTGGCGGCGCAGGTCCGCGTGCATTGTTGCGCAGCCCTGACGGAGCAATCACCACAGCAACCGTGGCCGATACCACTCCATTGGGCGAAGTCGTCGCGATAACCGACAGCTACGTTCTTTTGCGCAGCGCTGACGCGACTATTCGCCGCCTGATGATGCCTGCCTAAACACGGCGCGCGGGATTGCCAAGCCCCGCCCACAGGCCTAATGAGGCGCCATGAAAACAGCACTCATCACAGGCGCATCGCGCGGTCTTGGCGCGGCATTGGCTGAGGCCCTTGCCCCTACTCACCACATTATCGCAGTCGGCCGCACGACAGGTGCGCTCGAAGATCTTGATGATCGCATCAAAGCGCTTGGCGGCGATGCCACGCTTGCGCCGATGGACATTTCGGTGGACGCCGCAATGCAACAGCTGTGCCGCTCGATCTTTGATCGCTGGGGCAGCCTTGATTTATGGGTCCATGCGGCCATTCACGCAGCGCCGTTGACGCCTGCCAGCCACATCAACCCCAAAGATTTCGCCAAATCCACAGACATCAACGTGACATCAACCTCGCGGATGATTTCGTATGTCTCACCGCTGCTTGGCGCGGACGGTAAGGCCGTGTTCTTTGATGATGCACGCGGTGGCGAACCCTTTTTCGGCAGCTATGGCGCAACAAAAGCGGCGCAAATTGCGCTGGCGCGGTCTTGGGAAATCGAAACGGTCAAAACCGGCCCGCGGGTTCAGGTCTTGACGCCAAGCCCGATGCCAACAGCGACCCGCGCCCGTTTTTTCCCGGGTGAAGACCGCGCGCCCTTGGCGGACCCAAAGGCAGAGGCCGCGCGCCTCTTGCCGGACATCCTAAGCTAGAGTCTTTGATGCAACGCCTATCGGGGCACATGCGCCCTATCTGCGGTGGGCCATTGCCGCACTCTGCCCCCTGTCTTAACAAGACACAAAAAGGGGTAAATCATGCGTATTCTTATTACCAACGATGACGGTATCAACGCCCCGGGCCTTGCCACACTAACGGCCATCGCACATGAGGTCGCAGGTCCGGGTGGCGAGGTTTGGACCGTCGCCCCCGCGTTTGAGCAATCCGGCGTTGGCCATTGCATCAGCTACGCCGCGCCGACGATGATCGCTAAGCTATCCGATCGCCGCTACGCCGCAGAAGGCTCCCCTGCTGATTGCGTGCTTGCGGCCCTTTATGATGTGATGAAGGACGCGAAGCCTGATCTGGTGCTGTCCGGTGTGAACCGCGGCAACAACGCCGCCGACAATACGCTTTACTCCGGCACCATTGGCGCAATTATCGAAGCCGCGATTCAAGGCGTGAAGGGCATTGCCCTCAGCCAGTTTTACGGCCCTGCAAACAGAGACCTCGCTGATCCGTTCGAGGCGGCTGCCAAGCATGGCGCTGCGACCGTGCGTGCCATTTTGGACAAAGGGATTTGGACCACGGACGCCTATAAACTTTTCTACAACGTGAATTTTCCGCCCGTCGCTGCGGCAGATGTTAAGGGCATGCGCGTCGCGTCCCAAGGGTTTCGCGAGAACACCCGCTTTGGCATGGAACCTGCGATGGCCCCCAATGGCCGCCGCTTTTTGTGGGTCACCGGTGGCCCACAGGATGAACCGACGGGTGCGGGCACTGATGTTACGGCCAACCTTGACGGCTATACGTCGATCACTCCCATGCGGGCCGACCTCACGGCGCATGACACGTTGGCACAGCTGACGGAGCGTTTGGGATGAACGCGATGAGCACCCGCGCAGAGCTTCAGATGCAGTTCCTGTTCGCACTGCGCTCCAAGGGCGTGACAGACGCACGTGTCCTGACGGCGATGGAAAAAACCGACCGTGCGCTGTTTGTGACCGGCCATTTTGCTGATCGCGCCTATGAAGACATGCCCCTGCCGATTGCCTGCGGCCAGACCATCAGCCAGCCGTCCGTGGTTGGGTTGATGACGCAGGCCTTGCAAATAAACCCGCGCGACAAGGTGCTCGAGGTTGGGACCGGGTCCGGCTATCAGGCCGTGATCCTCAGCCACCTCGCACGGCGCGTTTATACGGTTGATCGCCATAAGACGCTGATGAACGATGCACGGGCCGTGTTCCAAGCCCTTGATATCACGAACCTTACGGCCTTCACTGCGGATGGGTCCCACGGGTTGCCCGACCAAGCCCCGTTTGATCGTATCCTTGTCACGGCCGCCGCAGAAGACCCGCCGGGCCCGCTTTTGGCGCAGCTCAAGGTTGGCGGCATTATGGTTTTACCGGTCGGCCAATCAGACTCTGTACAGACGCTGATCCGCGTCACACGCTCTGAAACAGGTTTTGAATACGAGGAATTACGCCCAGTGCGCTTCGTTCCCCTGCTTGAGGGCTTGGGAAAAGAGTAAAACGGCGTTATAAGACTGAAAAAGTTGGGCAAAAGACCTGACACATTTGAGGAGAAAGTCATGGGCAACCCGCGTTTTCCAAATTCACGACGTGTAATGTTCGCATCGGTCGCGCTATTGGCGCTTGCCGCATGTGATGAGAACGGCAATATCCAAGGTCAGAATTTCGATTGGGATCTGCGCAATTTGGGCGGCGGGTTTGACACCACAGACGCCGCGCGCAACCTCGCCGCGCGTCCACGCCCCGATGATCGCGGCGTTATTTCCTATCCGAATTATCAAGTGGTTGTGGCCGAACGCGGTGAAACCGTGCGCCAGATTGCAGGCCGTCTGAACCTAGATGCCAATGAGCTTGCCACTTTCAACGGTGTTGATGCCGATGTTCCAATGCGCCGTGATGAGATCGTGGCCCTCCCGGCGCGCGTGGCAGAACCTACCCCTGCGACAGGTGCAATCACATCCGGCCCGATCCAACCACCAGAAGTGAACGTCAGCACACTGGCGTCTGACGCAATTGACCGCGCAGGTGAGCAAACGACGACACCCGCCGCTGTAACTTTGGCACCACAAACGGGCCGCGAGCCGGGCCTTCACCGCGTTGCGCGTGGCGAAACAGCGTTCCAGATTGCGCGTCTTTATGATGTGCCTGTCGCAGCTTTGGCCGAATGGAATGGTTTGGGCAGCGAACTTACAGTGCGCGAAGGCCAGCAATTGCTGATCCCTGTAGCAGGCGCAACACCACCAAGCCCTGCCGCCGCCCCCGTTGTCGAAGCCCCCGGCGTTGGATCTGCCACACCGACACCGCCAAGCGCAGTTGTGCCACTGCCCCCGGTTGATGCAACACCACAAACGCCCGCGACTGCGCCACAAGCCCCTGCCGCCCCCGATATTGGCGAAGTGACGGCCCTGTCACCCGCAACCAGCGCACCGTTCATCCTGCCGGTGCAAGGCTCAATCATCCGCGAGTACAATCCGGGCCGCAACGAGGGCATCGACATCGGTGTGTCGGCTGGCACGACCGTGAAAGCCGCCGCTGCGGGTACGATTGCTGCGATCACGCAAAACACCAATGGCGCGCAGATTATCGTGGTGCGCCACACAGGAAACATCCTGACGGTCTATGTGAATGTCAGCAATTTGACCGTGTCCAAGGATGATACCGTATCTCAGGGACAGGGCATGGCCTCTGTCGCGGCAGGGTCGCCAAGCTTCCTGCACTTTGAAGTGCGCGATGGATTGGAAAGCGTCGATCCGGCGGACTACCTACCGTAACGGGACCCGAAATCTTTAAAAGATTTCGACCCGATTTCCTTTAAGGAAATCGCTACCCCAGTGACACGCCTTTGCGCCCTGCAAGGTCAACAAAATACTGCCAAGCGACGCGACCGGACCTGCTCCCTCGCGTCGCTTGCCATTCAATGGCCTCGGCACGCAAAGTTTCATCGTCGATCAAAACGCCATGTGCATCGCAATAGCCGCGGATCATCGACAGGTATTCATCCTGATCACAGGGATGGAACCCAAGCCACAGCCCGAAGCGATCCGACAACGACACCTTTTCCTCAACAGCTTCAGACGTGCTGATCGCCGTTTGTTGTTCGTTCTCGATCATATCGCGGGGCATCAAATGGCGGCGGTTGGACGTGGCATACAGCACAACATTTTCCGGCCGCCCTTCGATTCCGCCATCCAAAACCGCCTTCAGCGATTTGTAATGGGCATCATCATGGCCAAAGCTAAGGTCGTCACAAAACATGATGAACCGTTCAGGGCGGCCACGCAGCAGCGCGAGGCAGCGCCCAATGCTGGGCAGGTCTTCACGCTGCACTTCAACGATCTTCAGGTCTTTGTGTTTTGCCTGAACATCACCGTGTATCGCCTTGACGAGACTTGATTTTCCCATGCCACGCGCGCCCCAAAGAAGCGCGTTGTTGGCAGGCAGTCCTTTGGCGAATTGCACCGTGTTGGCGTGAAGCGTGTCACGGGATCGGTTGATGCCGATCAATAGCGACAGGTCCACGCGGTTCACTGTTTGCACGGGCTGCAGGCTGTCGGGATCAGCGTGCCATACGAATGCCGAAGCTGAAAAGTCTGGCGTCGCGGCTGGCGCTGGGGCCAATCGCTCCAGCGCAGCGGCAATGCGTCCTAAGACTTCATCACTCACTTCGCGGCCTCATCATCCTCAAGGTCTTCACCTTCTTCTTCATCCTCAAACCACAGACCTTCGGCCCGCAATTTCGCTTCACGTGTTTTTTCAACACGGGTCACAAGGAAGATAGAAAGTTCATAAAGCCCGTAGACCACCACAAACAGGATCATCTGCGTGATGATATCTGGCGGCGTCACCAATGCGGCAAGCAGCAGAATGCCAACAACCGCGTACTTACGTACGTTGCGCAGGCCTTCGGCGCTCACCAAGCCAGCCTTACCCATCAGCGTCAACAGCACGGGCAGTTGGAAACACATGCCAAAAGCCATGATGAATTTCAGCGTAATATCAAGACTTTCGTTCACCTTACCAAAAAAGGTAATGCGAATGCCGTCATCCACGGCGGCGGGAACGTTCTCAGGCAGATCACCCGTGACCGAGCGCATCAAGTCAGCAATTAGCGATGGGACGTCTGCAAACCCGAGGAAGAACGCCATTGCCAGCGGTGTCACAACGAAGTGCGCAAACGATGCGCCAAGCAGGAACATCAAGGGGGACGCGATTAGGAAGGGCAGAAACGCGCCCTTTTCCTTCGAATAAAGCCCCGGCGCCACGAAGCGCCACAACTGAAACCCGATGACAGGAAACGCCAGCACAAAGCCAAACACCATCGAGATGCGGAACAACGTGAACAGGTATTCCTGCGGCGAGGTGTATTGCATCGTGGGGCTTGGATCGCCCAGCTCACGCAGGGTCGCCTCGATCGGTTCCAACAGGAACTGCAAGATCGGCTCGGCAACCACGAAGGCCACGACGATGCCGACGATAAACGCCATCACCGCACGGATCAGCCGCGTGCGCAGCTCTGCCAAATGTTCGATCAGCGGCGCTGCGCTGTCTTCAATGCCGTCTTCGTTTGTGTCGGTATCGCTCATTTCGCGTCCTTGCTCGGCGTCTTAGCCTTCGGCGTGGTTTTCTTGGCGGCTGGCTTTTTAGCAGGTGTCTTTTTCGCAGCAGGTTTCTTCGCCGCTGCTTTCTTTGGGGCCGCTTTCTTTGGCGTTGCTTTCGCAGCCTCAGATTTCGCCACGCTCGCCGCCTCAGCAGCCGCTTGCGCCTTTTCAGACGCGATGCGGCTTTCGGCGGCCTGCGCCATCGCCTTGTCGATCTTTTCTTTATTGGCCGCGCGTTCGTCCGATAGCTTGGATTTCAACGCTTCCGTTTCACCGCCACCTTTAAGGGTCGACTTCACGGCCCCTTGTGAGGCTTCGCGGATTTTGTCGACACCGAATTTTTGCGGGTTTGCCGCGGCTTTGATGGTTTTGTTGATGTCTTTCATGCCAGATTCATCAGCGGCGGCATTCATCGCGCTGGAAAATTCCCGCGCCATGCCTTTCGCTTTGCCCACAAATTGGCCGACCTGTCGAAACAGGTTCGGAAGGTCCTTGGGGCCGATGACGATCAACGCCACGATCCCGACAACCAACATCTCCATCCAGCTTAGATTAGGCATTTAACGCCCCCCGCTCTGTGTAGGTGCTCACAGGTGACTTAAACTTTGTCTTCGTCGGACGGTGTTACGTCTTTGGCGTCTTCAGCCAGTGTTTCTTCTAGTTCTTTGCCGCCATCATCAACGCCCTTTTTGAACGCTGTAATGCCTTTGCCAACTTCGCCCATCAGGGACGAAATTTTACCGCGTCCAAACAGGACCAGCACAACAACTGCGATCAAAAGAAGACCCGGAAGGCCGATATTATTAAGCATGTATTCTCTCCAAGAGTGGCAGGCGATTTTGCCCGCATTGGCTTTGCAGATCATAGGAGTAGTGATGCGCAGGCCGATTGGGAAGGGGAAAAGCGCAAATTGGTCCCCTAACCCACAGGGGTTTGGCCAGTATTGTGACAGTTTTCTGGCAGTTGTCAGTTTATTGTCATAAGCTTGTACCAAAGGGGGCCAGACATGCGGCGTGCTGACAGATTGATGAATTTGATTCGACACCTGCGCGATGGACATTTGCACCGCGCAAGTGACTTGGCCGGGGCGATGAAGGTATCCTTGCGCACGATCTATCGCGATATGGAAACATTGGCGAAATCCGGTGTGCCGATTGAGGGCGAGCGCGGCACAGGTTACCGCGTGACCGCCGCGATCACCCTCCCCCCACTGAACCTGTCGATGGCCGAGCTTGAGGCGCTGCATGTTGGCCTTGCCGCGATGCGCCAGGCGCAAGACCCCGATCTTGCTGCCGCGGCCTCAAGCCTTGCGACGAAACTCGATGGTGTCTTGCCCGAAGTGAACGCCCCGACGTCGCTCGCAGTCTACCCCTTTGCCGATGCAGCACGCGGTTTTCAGCACTTGCCAAAAATCCGCAGCGCCATTCGCGCACGTCAAAAGCTATTAATTAACTTGGGCACTCGCGACCGAACGGTTCGGCCCTTGCAATTAGACTATTGGGGCCGCCTTTGGACGTGCATCGTTTGGTGTGACACCACCCGTAAGTTCGACGACCTGCGCATTGACCAGATCACACAATTGCGCATCTTGCCGAGCTTATTTGTCGAAGAAGAAGGCAAGCGGTTGCAAGACTACCGATCAGCCAGCACGCGGAAAGATGAAGCAGCGGTCGCGCCGGATCATTAACCATAAAACCGTGCCCTTCTTGGGCAAGAACACGGACGGAATGAGTGCCTTCATTTCGGTGCCATCATCCAAGCTGAATTCCACAAGGCTTTCAAACCCCATGAACCGCGCACGCTTTACAGTGCCGCGTGCGGGCGTACCTTCTGCGATAGTGGCGTTTGGGCCTTTGCCGTGACGATCAAAGTCGATCTTGACGTGCTGGGGGCGGATCACAATATCCACCGCCGTACCGTCAGCGACGCCCGGCACAAGGAATTGACCAAAGTCCGTCTGCGCCAAGGCACCATTAACTTCGGCTTGCACAACATTGATATCACTAAAGAAACCAGCAGCTTCTTTGTCGACGGGCGTGTTGTAGATATTGTAAGGTGCGCCCCGTTGCACGATCTTGCCATTGCGCATCAACGCAATCTCGTCTGCCATGCGCATCGCCTCACCCGGCTCATGCGTGACCAGTAAAACAGCCGTGCCTTCGGCCTTCAGCACATCCAGCGTTTCATCACGGATGTCATCACGCAGGCGGTCGTCTAACCCGCTAAACGGCTCGTCCATCAGCATGATGCGCGGGCGCGGCGCAAGGGCGCGGGCCAGTGCGACGCGTTGTTGCTCCCCCCCTGAGAGCTCATGCGGGTAGTTGTCGATGTAGGACAGCATGCCGACCTTAGCCAGGAGGTCTTCGACCCGTGCGCGTGTTTTGGACGCACGCCCCGTTAGCCCATAGGCGACATTGCCCGCGACAGACAAATGCGGGAACAGTGCAAAATCCTGAAACATCAGGCCAATGCCACGCCCCTCAGGTGGGACGCGGTGTTTACCGTCGCAAATCATTTCCCCATCAACCCAGATGGACCCAGACTCTTGCGTCTCAATCCCAGCGATCATGCGCAGCGTCGTGGACTTGCCGCAACCAGACGGCCCAAGCAGGCACGTCACCTGCCCCGGCATGACCGACAACGACACATCATCCACCACACGCCGCCCAGCAAAGCTGCGTATGAGATTGCGAATTTCAAGGCGGGGAGTATCCGTCACCAATAGAGGCCCTTAATCCTTACCGAATAAATCGGGTATAGATCGCAGATAGCAACGCACCCAGCTCAGGGCAAGTGTCAGAGCGTCGCGTTTACCGCACCACCATCCAGCAACAGGTTTTGCCCGACGATAAAGCCCGCATGCTGGGAACACAGGAACGCGCAGGCCGCCCCGAATTCTTCGCGCGTGCCGTAACGCCCCGCTGGAATGGTTGCTTCGCGGTTGATCTTGGCTTGTTCAACCGAAATCCCCTGCGTATCACTAACACCCTTGTCCAGAGAAACGGCTCGGTCTGTGGCGTGAATGCCCGGCAGCAAGTTGTTAATGGTCACTCCAGAACCCGCAACTTGGCGCGATGTGCCGCCGACATACCCTGTCAGACCTGCACGTGCCGCGTTGGACAGACCCAGGACCGGAATAGGTGACTTCACGGATTGCGAGGTGATGTTCACCACGCGCCCCCAGCCTTTGTCCATCATTCCTGGAAGCAAGGCTTTTATCAGCGCGATCGGCGTCAGCATGTTGGCATCAAGGGCGGCAATAAAATCATCGCGGCCCCAATCAGACCACATCCCCGGAGGCGGGCCGCCCGCATTTGTTACCAATATATCAACGCCCTGCGCGGCATCAATCACCGCCTTCTGGCCTTCGGGGGATGTCACATCCGCGGCCACCGTCACCACATCAACGCCGTAGGTTTCACGAATCTCAGCCGCTGTCGCCTCAAGCGCGTCAACGCCGCGTGCGTTCATAACCAAATCAACACCTTCCGCTGCCAAAGCTTCAGCACAACCGCGCCCTAACCCCTTAGATGACGCGCAGACCAGTGCCCGCTTGCCTTTGATGCCCATGTCCATTTTGGTCTCTCCCATATGAGATCATTACCTTGCATCAACAAACGCCCACTATAGGTCTGATCGTTGACGATATTTCGCCCCATTTCTAAGGTAGGTTTCTGCGCAATGACCACCCCTTTTTGAGCAGAGTACCCCAAATGTCCGAAACTGCCCGCAACACCATTGCCGTTTTCGCATCCGACATGTTTGTCGTGACAGACGGCGTGGCTGAGGGCGAAGGTGTTTCGTTCATGGATGAACTCGTCCTTGATGATGTTTATCAGCTCACCGCCGACACTCCGCGCAAGGCACTTACCTACGAAAAGGGCGACGGATCAGGGTTTGTCATTGCCAGTGACACCGAGATCGGGACACCCGGCAATTTGTTGTATCTTGACTGTGCCGTAACGCTCATAGCGCCTGACAGTACCACCTACGAAGCGCTGATCTTGGTCGAGGTCGAAGGCGATGAGGCCGCCGAGGTTTACTTGATGCCGCTTGGCACCTTGAAGGAGGAATATGACTATCGCCTTGTTGGAGCGGACCGCGAAGCTGCAGCGGCGAAGTTTGGTGATGTTGCCTGCGTGCGATTTGCCCGCGGCACCCACATCACGCTGGCGTCCGGCGCCCAAGTCCCGATTGAAGATCTGAAAATCGGCGATCGCGTGCTGACACGTGATGCCGGATCACAGGAAATCCGCTGGATTGGGGAAACCACATTGCGCGCTGTCGGGGATTACGCCCCCGTGGTGATAACCGAGGGCGCTTTGTTCAACACGCGTGATTTGATGCTGAGCCCAGACCATCGCCTGTTTATCTATCAACGCGAAGATAAGCTTGGCGCAGGAAGGTCAGAAGTGCTGGTTAAGGTGCGCCATTTGATTAACGGTGACACGGTCTATCGTCGCGACGGCGGTTTCTACGACTTTTTCCAAATCCTGTTTGACGATCACCAGATTATCTACGCCGAAGGCATCGCCGCTGAAACGCTGCTTGTGGATGCCCGCACACGTGCCGCCCTGCCCGAAGAAGCAGGCGCGACGGAACATATGTATGCGCCGCACCGCGACTTCGAAGTGACAGAAAGCCTCGCGAACCGCCCTGATATTGTGTCGCTCTTGAAAAAGGCATCCTCTAGCTAGTTGCCGCCTGCGATTTGTCTTGATTGCGAATGTCAAAGCGTCCCGATATAGCGCGAGACATGACAAACCGCCCAGACCTTCCCGCTGAAATTGCCCGCCGCCGGACCTTTGCGATCATTTCGCACCCTGACGCTGGTAAGACGACCCTGACCGAAAAATTCCTGTTGTTTGGTGGGGCGATCCAGATGGCGGGGCAAGTGCGCGCCAAGGGCGAAGCAAGGCGTACACGGTCCGACTTTATGCAGATGGAAAAAGACCGCGGTATTTCGGTTTCTGCGTCTGCGATGTCGTTTGATTATAAACATTACCGCTACAATCTTGTGGATACGCCAGGCCACTCCGACTTCTCGGAAGATACGTATCGTACCCTCACGGCCGTAGATGCCGCCGTCATGGTGATTGACGGCGCGAAGGGCGTGGAATCCCAAACCCAAAAACTGTTTGAAGTCTGCCGCCTGCGCGACCTGCCGATCCTGACGTTTTGTAACAAGATGGACCGCGAAAGCCGCGACACATTCGAAATCATCGACGAAATTCAAGAAAACCTCGCGATTGACGTGACACCGGCCAGCTGGCCCATCGGCGTTGGCCGCGATTTCATCGGCTGTTACGATATCCTGCGCGACCGCCTTGATATCATGGATCGCGCTGATCGAAATAAGATCGCAGAATCCGTTGAAATTAACGGCTTGGACGACCCGAAATGGGAAGAACATGTGCCCGCCCCCCTCCTTGCGACGTTCCGCGAAGAGATTGAAATGGCAAAAGAATTACTGCCCCCGCTGGATCCAAAGGCGGTTCTTGAGGGCACGATGACCCCGATCTGGTTTGGCTCTGCGGTGAACAGCTTTGGCGTGCGCGAATTGATGGAAGGCATTGCCAATTTCGGCCCCGAGCCCCAGCCACAAACTGCACAACCGCGCACTATCATGCCTGAAGAAAAGAAGGTCGCCGGCTTCGTGTTTAAGGTTCAAGCCAACATGGACCCAAAACACCGCGACCGCGTGGCGTTTGTGCGTATGGCGTCCGGCCACTTTACCCGCGGCATGAAACTGACCCATGTGCGTAGCAAAAAACAGATGGCAATTTCGAACCCCGTCTTGTTCCTCGCATCTGACCGCGAACTGGCCGAAGAAGCATGGGCCGGGGACATCATCGGCATCCCCAACCACGGCCAACTGCGCATTGGTGACACGCTGACCGAAGGCGAAGTTTTGCAGGTTAAGGGCATCCCATCCTTCGCGCCTGAATTGCTGCAAGGCGTGCGCGCGGGCGATCCGTTGAAGTCAAAGCATCTTGAAAAAGCGCTGATGCAGTTCGCCGAAGAAGGCGCCGCGAAGGTCTTCAAACCCTCATTCGGCTCTGGTTTCATTGTCGGCGTCGTTGGCCCGCTGCAATTCGAGGTCCTCGCAAGCCGGATTGAGCTGGAATACGGCCTGCCCGTACGGTTTGAGCAATCGCAGTTTACATCCGCCCGCTGGGTGTCTGGAGCCAAGGACGCGGTTGAGAAATTCTCCGCCGCCAACAAGCAGCACATCGGCACAGACAGCGATGGTGACACCGTCTACCTGACACGCTTGCAATGGGACATCGACCGCGTCGGGCGCGACTACCCCGATGTTGCGCTGACTGCGACGAAGGAAATGATGGCCTAGCCTGAGTCCGATCCGCAACAACCCGCCGACCCTGAAAGCTTTTTCTGGATCGTACGCGCAACGCGTCTTAGACTCTCTCCAACAGCGACGGAGTGTTCAATTGACCAAATCTACAGTTTCAATCCTTGCCCTTACCGCGCCCCTAACTGTTGGGGCGACGTTCGTGTTGGCGGACGACAATGCGGCCCAGTGGGACCTGCTTTCGCAGATCAAAGTCGACGAAATCATCACGGACACCTCCTATGAAGTGCGCAAAGTGTTCCCGTCTGCTATCGAAAACGGGGTTGAGCAGTTTGACATCAGCGGCTACCTCGTTCCGTTGAACGAAGGCGCGGTCATATCCGACTTCATCCTGATTTCGGACATGGGGTTTTGCCCGTTCTGCGGATCGCCGGAACACGGCACATCTTTGCAGGTGTCTATGGCCGACCCGATTGCCTTTGAAGAAGGCAAGCGCGTCACCCTTCGCGGCGCGTTGGAAACGGTGACCGATCCCGAAACCTGGCAGACCACGCGCCTTAGCAACGCGCACGCGCTCTGACCCTTCGCAACCGTGTTCAGCCCGATGGCCAGATCTTGGATGTTCCGTCACGCGGTTTGTTCACGGGCAATCGCGGGATTTTGCATACTTCTGATAAAGTTATGGGCGCGGCGCTCTGGAAACATCGCGCATGGATTTGTTGTACTTTGAATTGGCAAAGCAGGCGGCGCAACGTGATGAGCGGGCGTAACTGGACGGAATTGTTCTTCCTTGATGAAGCGGTTGCGATGGCGGCAGGGCACCGCCCTTGTGCCTATTGCAGACGCGCAAATTACAACGCTTACTCAGAAGCTTGGGGGGAAAGCCTGAAAGCCCCACAGATGGATGCCGTGCTGCACCGCGCCCGTGCGGTAAATGGTGCGCGTCACCTGCAAACCCACCAAGCACAGGCGCAAGACCTGCCGGATGGTACATTCATCAAAACCGATCAACCCTATTTGCTACGCCGTGATGCCGCATTTCCTTATGCGCCCAATGGCTACGGCGCACCGAAATCACGACCAACCGGCGTTGTCACCGCCCTTACATCCGCTCCGATGATCGGCGTTTTGCGTGGCGGATATGCCCCCCAATTGCACCCCTCCGCGGGCTAACTCCTTTGTTTACTTGACGTTATCGCGCCTCGGACGTAGACGTTTGCCACCCAAAGGGCAGGCAATATGGCCAGCCCAGCCGCGTGACGATTGCGGCTTACAGCTGCAACCTCCGCGAAAGGATTAAATTGACCAAATTCAGTGACTTAAATCTCGACAAGAAGGTCCTCAAGGCCGTCGAAGAAACCGGCTATGACACGCCAACACCCATTCAGGGCGGTGCGATTCCCCCCGCGCTCGAGGGGCGTGACGTGTTGGGCATCGCCCAAACAGGTACAGGTAAAACCGCGGCCTTCACGCTGCCGATGATTTCCATGCTAAAGCGCGGCCGTGCGCGGGCACGGATGCCACGCTCCCTCGTGCTGGCACCAACGCGCGAACTGGCCGCACAGGTTGCCGAAAACTTTGACGCCTATGCCAAGTACACCAAATTGACGAAGGCGTTGTTAATTGGTGGTGTTTCTTTCAAAGAACAGGACAATCTGATCGACCGTGGCGTTGATGTGCTTATCGCCACTCCGGGTCGCCTGCTCGACCACTTTGAGCGCGGCAAGCTGATCCTGTCTGACGTGAAAATCATGGTCGTCGACGAAGCCGACCGGATGCTCGACATGGGTTTTATCCCTGATATCGAACGCATTTTTGGCCTCACGCCGTTCACCCGCCAGACGCTGTTCTTTTCTGCGACGATGGCGCCGGAGATTGAGCGGATCACCAACACGTTCCTGTCCAACCCTGCCAAAATCGAAGTGGCCCGTGCCGCGACCACCTCCGAAAACATCAAGCAGGGTGTGGTAATGTTCAAAGGGGGCCAAAAACAGGTCGCTGAAAAGCACAAATTGCTGCGTGATTTAATCAAGAGCGAAGGCGATGAATGCCGCAACGGTATCATCTTCTGTAATCGCAAGATTGACGTTGATGCCGTTGCGAAATCCATGACGAAGGCGGGGCTCGATGCCTCCCCTATTCACGGCGACCTTGATCAGTCCCATCGCATGCGCACCCTTGAAGGGTTCCGCGACGGATCATTGCGCTTCCTTGTCGCGTCAGATGTAGCGGCCCGTGGTCTCGACATTCCGAACGTGTCCCACGTGTTTAACTATGACGTGCCAAGCCACGCAGAAGACTACGTGCACCGGATTGGTCGCACCGGTCGTGCCGGCAAAAAGGGCACGGCGATCATGATCTGCACACCGCGCGACGAAAAGAATTTCGATGACATCGAACGTCTTGTTGAAATGGCGATCCCACGGATAGCGATGCCCGGTTCCGCGCCTAAAGAAGCCCCTGCCGCAGAACCAAAGCAGGATGCCGCGCCAAACGAAGACAAGCCAAAGCGGACCCGTACCCGCGGCGGGCGTGGCCGCAAGAGCGACGTAGCCAAAACCGAGGACGCGCCAGTCGAGGCACCAAAAGCCGAAACGCCAAAGCAAGACGCCCCTGCGCCAAAGCCTGAAACACCCAAAGACGCGCCAAAAGCCGCAGATGCGCCACGTCAGGACACATCTGACAAACCAAAGCGGTCTCGTGGTGGGCGCAGTCGTGGTGGCGGCGGCAACCGCGACAACAACGATCGCGAGCCCAAAGTTGTGGGAATGGGCGACGATGCACCTGATTTTATTGCTAAAAGCTTTGATGAACGTCACACAGGTTAAGGCACAAAACGAGGGGTTTTGTCGCACCTAACAAGGTGCGGCACCCATTCACTTATTTGAATGCCTACGACATACCTAAGCCAATAAGTTTAGGAGTTTGCACATGATACCTGCACGATTTGCACCGATCCTCTTTGGCTTCATTCTGTCGGGCCTGATGTCTGGGATCGTCGCCGCAATTGCGACGTTTCGCGCGCTAGAGGCTGGCGCTCCGTTTGTCTCAGAATGGTTTGGATCATGGATGACGGGCTGGGCTGTGGCCTTTCCCGTGGTTCTGGTCGTTGGGCCAATCACGCGCCGCATCGTCGCAAAGCTGACGCGCCCTGAATAGGGCGCGCCGCTGAATTTAAGCCAGTCGCGAGATAACAACCGTGACTTCTGGTTTCTTGCCAATCTCACTTTGCGCACTTTTACGCGTCACCGTGCGCAGCTCTTTTTCCAGCTTGGTGTCATCCGCAATGGTTTTGTCGTCCGCACGGCCTAAAAACTGACTGAGGTCTTCTTCCAACACATCAACCAACGGCGCGTTATTGCGGCCCATTTCCGACAAGCCGGAAATCTCGCACCACGGATCACCCAGTGGGTCACCCTTTTCATCAATGATCAACGTCACCAGCACATGGCCGTTCAGCGCCATGCGAATACGGTCGCGGATCACGCCGTCAAATTGACCAACCTTCACAGAGCCATCCAGATACATGCGGCCTGTTTCAATATGCTCAACAACCTTCGGCTTGTTGCCGGACAGATCAATCATCATACC
>JAHBAO020000315.1 GCA_018500065.2 Octadecabacter sp.
GATCGTTAAGATCATGGATATGGCGATGCAAAATGGCGCGCCGATCGTTGGGATCAACGATTCCGGTGGTGCGCGTATCCAAGAAGGCGTCGACGCCTTGGGCGGTTATGGTGAAATCTTCCAGCGCAACATCATGGCGTCCGGTGTGGTGCCGCAGATCAGCCTGATCATGGGGCCTTGCGCGGGTGGTGCTGTGTATTCGCCTGCGATGACCGACTTCATCTTTATGGTGAAAGACAGCTCTTACATGTTCGTCACTGGTCCTGATGTTGTGAAGACGGTCACCAACGAGGTGGTGACAGCCGAAGAATTAGGCGGGGCAACGACGCACACGCGCAAGTCTTCCGTGGCTGACGCGGCGTTCGAGAATGACGTCGAAGCCATCGCAGAAGCGCGCCGTTTGGTTGATTTCCTGCCGCTGAATAACCGCCAGAAGCCGCCCGTGCGTCCGTTCTTTGATGATGTGGCGCGCACGGAGTCCAGCCTTGATACTTTGGTGCCAGATAACCCGAACCAGCCCTACGACATGAAAGAGCTGATCCATAAGATCGCGGACGAAGGTGATTTCTATGAGATCCAAAAAGATTTTGCGGGCAACATTCTGACGGGCTTTATTCGCCTTGAAGGACAGACTGTGGGCGTTGTGGCGAACCAGCCGATGGTGCTGGCGGGCGTGCTGGACATTGACAGTGCGCGCAAAGCAGCGCGTTTTGTGCGGTTCTGTGATGCGTTTGAAATTCCGATCCTGACGCTTGTGGACGTCCCTGGCTTCTTGCCCGGTGTGACGCAGGAATATAACGGTGTGATCAAACATGGTGCGAAACTGTTGTTCGCTTATGGCGAGGCAACCGTTCCGAAGGTTACCGTCATCACGCGCAAGGCCTATGGTGGTGCTTATGTTGTAATGTCGTCCAAGCACCTGCGCGGCGATTTGAACTATGCGTGGCCAACGGCGGAAATCGCGGTGATGGGGGCAAAGGGTGCAACGGAGATTATTCACCGCGCCGACCTTGGCGATGCCGAAAAAACCGCTGAACACACCAAGGATTACGAAGACCGTTTCGCGAACCCGTTTGTGGCTGCTGAACGTGGTTTTGTCGACGAGGTGATCATGCCGTCTTCAACGCGCAAGCGCCTGTGCCGTGCTTTTGCGGGACTGCGTGGCAAGCAAACCCAGATGCCTTGGAAAAAACATGACAACATCCCGCTGTAATACGCACCCTTTGATGCACGGTTTGTACATACGGGTTGTGTACGGATTGTGTACGCTGTGTGTGCCATCTGTGCTGGCCGCTGACAGTATTGTTGTGCCGTCTGGCCAACCGGTGTCGTTTATCGAGTTCATCTCTGAGGAAGAAGCGGATATCGTCCGTTTCCGTTTCCTGACACCTGAAATTGGCAAGACCTATCAATACGCCGATGTTGCGGATGATTTTCAGGTCGTATGCGACGAATTGGTGACGCCAGCGTTGATGGAAAACGCGATCGAACCCGCCCAGATTGTTCTGTCGATGTCGGCTGTGGATATCCCGTTTGGGGAAGACGATCCCGACGTTTTGCAGTTTTTCGAGATTTTTAGCCTCGAAAATGGCACCTGCATCTGGGAGGAATTCTGATGCTTACACAATATGTTGCGCCCCAAAGCTCATCCTGTTCGCTGATTGTAGCGGCTGAGTCACAGGCCAAATCCGCTGTTTCCGTCTCGTATCTTTTCAACAGGTTTCCCGTTAGTTTTCCACAAGGTTACACCCAAGTGGCCTACCCTCAGAATGCGCGAGGGAACCGACGCACTGTCGGGCCATCTCGCGTGGAAAACAGAGACAGGAGACTAACATGTCTAAGAGCATCAAAAGCCTTTGCGCCGTGTCCCTGCTTGCCCTCGTGGCAGCATGTGGCGGCAACAACAACGCAGGTGACGTTGAAGAATTCGTGGTCGTTGACCCGGTTCCAGTCACAGTCGAGCCAGTCTTCACTGGCAAGTACAACTAAAGAATTATCGGGGCAGGCGGCAACGCCTGTCCCAACCCATCTTGTCCCATCTCGGAGGGTCAATTGATGGAAAAGCACCGCGGATTTCCAAGCCGCCTCCCGAGTTCAGATTTTCAATTCACAATTCGCCGCCCTGTCAAAAAGGGCCTGCCGCCAAAGCTGTTCAAGCGTGAACGCTATGCGGATCGTCGCCCTGCAGACCGTCGCGCGGATGAGGGGTTCATGTGGGCGTTAAAAGAACACTTCGGTGATGTCCCGTTCGAGCGCGGCAATCTGGATGCAGGACGTTTGAATTTCGTCTTCGGTCGTGAAGTCGTTCCTGCCGAAGATCCCTTTGATCCAGAAAGTTACGAAGCACTGCTAAAGGTCGATCTGAAGCGTGCAGAACAGTCCTTTCCTGAGATTTTTCGCCCTGATTGGGCGCCGGGGCAGAACTGATGATCCTGACTACAATGCGCGACTATCAGCCTACAGGAACGCAACTTTGGCGGGAAACGGCCCACATTGGGCAGTCCATGACCAAGGCGGATGACAGCTGCGTTTCGCTGTGCAAATCTCGGTTTGTAGTCGGTTCGCACAACGCGCGGGCCACTCTACATTGTCAATACCGTTACCCTTCCCCTCGTCGGTCTGGTCCTTATTTTAGGGCCAGACTGACACCCCTTTTCGCACTCCCTTTGGGGGTTTTCCGCCGTTGCGTACGCACGGTGCAAAAAACGCTTGTGTTGCAGGTGCAAAATGCCGACTCTAAGCGCAATGAAACCAAGCAAAACTCAATGCACAATAAGGGCAGTAACCTATGTTTAAATTCCGTCTTATCCTCGCCGCAACAGCAATCGCTTCGCTTTCCGCATGTCTCGACAACGACCTTGAGCGCGGCCTTGCCGGCGCTGCAGCAGGCGCTGTTATCGCTGACGCAACAGGCGGCGACGCTGTTACCGGTGCCATCGTTGGTGGCGCTGCTGGCGCGCTTTGTGACGAAGTCACAAGCATCTGCCGCTAAAAACATCCCGTCCCAGTTTGGGGCGACTAAACATTTTGACCGCCGTTCAGGATTACCCCTGAGCGGCGGTTTTGCATTCTAAGGGGCTAACAATGTTCAAGAAAATCCTGATCGCCAACCGTGGCGAGATCGCGTGCCGCGTCATCAAGACCGCCCGTAAGATGGGCATCAAGACGGTTGCCGTCTATTCCGACGCGGACCGCAACGCACTGCATGTGTCGATGGCGGACGAGGCCTATCACATTGGGCCGCCCCCCGCGAACCAGTCCTACATCGTGATCGACAAGATCTTGGAAGCGATCAAAGCGACCGGCGCTGAGGCTGTGCACCCAGGTTATGGGTTCCTGTCCGAGAACGCCAAATTTGCCGAGGCATTGTCCGCGGCAGGTGTCGCGTTCATCGGGCCGCCCGTTGGTGCGATTGAAAAAATGGGCGACAAGATCACGTCCAAGAAGATCGCGCAGGAAGCTAAGGTTTCGACCGTTCCGGGCCACATGGGTTTGATTGAGGATGCGGATGAAGCTGTTAAGATTTCCAAAGAAATTGGCTATCCGGTGATGATCAAGGCCTCTGCTGGCGGTGGCGGCAAGGGTATGCGGATTGCATGGGACGACGAAGGCGCGCGTGAGGGCTTCCAAAGCTCAAAGAACGAGGCGGCGAATAGTTTTGGCGATGACCGGATTTTCATTGAGAAATTCGTCACCCAACCGCGTCACATCGAAATTCAGGTGCTGTGTGATACGCACGGCAACGGGATTTATCTGGGCGAACGTGAATGTTCCATTCAGCGACGTCAGCAAAAAGTTGTTGAAGAAGCGCCGTCGCCGTTCCTTGACGAGGCGACCCGCAAAGCAATGGGTGAGCAATCTGTCGCGCTGGCGAAAGCCGTGGATTACGCATCAGCAGGCACGGTTGAGTTTATCGTTGACGGTGATCGCAACTTCTACTTTCTTGAAATGAATACACGTTTGCAGGTGGAACACCCTGTCACCGAGCTGATCACAGGTGTCGATTTGGTCGAACAGATGATCCGCGTGGCGTATGGCGAAAAGCTGAAGATCGCGCAGAAGGATGTGACGTTGACGGGTTGGGCGATGGAAAGCCGCCTTTACGCGGAAGACCCGTATCGTGGGTTCTTGCCATCTATCGGCCGCCTGACAACATATCGCCCACCGGCTGAAGTTGCCGCTGGACCGTTGGTTACAAACGGCAAATGGCAGGGCGATGCGCCGGAAGGCAAGCACGCGGTGCGCAATGACACGGGTGTGTATGATGGCGGCGAAATCTCCATGTATTATGACCCGATGATCGCCAAGCTGTGCACCTGGGCCCCAAGCCGTGCCGAAGCGATTGAAGAAATGCGCGTGGCCTTGGACAGCTTTGAAGTTGAGGGCATTGGGCACAACATCCCGTTCCTGAGCGCGGTGTACGACCATGAAAAGTTCACTTCAGGCAATATGACCACCGCTTTTATTGAGGAAGAATTTCCTGAGGGGTTTGACGGCGTTGACCTGCCGGACGCCACGCTAGATCGGATCGCTGCGGCGACGGTCGCCATGTATCGCGTTTGCGAAATCCGCCGTACGCAAATTTCTGGGCGCATGGGGAACCATGAACGCAAAGTGGGCGAAGACTGGGTTGTCACGCTCGCAGGGCGCACATTGGGCGCGCATGTCGATGCTGACAAGCAGGGGGCGACGGTCACGATTGATGGCACAGCGATGCGCGTTGAGAGCACTTGGGTTCCGGGCGAGCCCTTAGCGCGGTTGGTTGTGAACGGTGAACCACTGGTTCTGAAAGTTGAACATATTTCCGCAGGCTTCCGCGTGCGCTATCGCGGGGCAGATTTGCCAGTTCGTGTGCGCACGCCGCGTCAGGCTGAACTTGCGACATTGATGCCCGAAAAGCTGCCGCCAGATACGTCCAAGCTGCTGCTTTGTCCGATGCCGGGGTTGATCGTGAAGATCGACGTTGAGGTCGGTGACGAAGTGCAAGACGGGCAGGTGCTGTGCACCGTTGAAGCGATGAAGATGGAAAACAATCTGCGCGCCGAGAAACGTTCAATTGTGACTAAAATCAACGCAGTAGCGGGCGATAACCTTGCCGTTGATGACGTGATTATGGAGTTCGAATAAATCCGTGACCTGCGCGCCTTATTGCACCAATCTGCGATCCTCGACCTCTTGCTGCCGCAGCGGCATTTTGTCGATGGTTCGGGTGATTTCGCGCACGTCCCACGGGCTTGGCTTGCGCAGTTCTACTTCGCCATCTTTGCCAATGATGACCAACCCAAATCCGCGCGGGCGTAGGCGGGTGCGCAGCGCGCTTTGCGCAGATGGGTCGGTGTCTGTCAGTACGATGACATCGCGCTGTGCAAGTTCATCTGGGCGGGCTAGCAACAGATCCATCTGTTGGACAAACCGCGGGGCATTGGGGCTGTCTGCAAAGACAACAACCGGGCGCGCCAGCCAGATGAGGGTATCAATATCCAAAGACGTCGCATCGAACACGCGCGTTTTATCGGCCACCCAAGCTTGCGCCACTGTCGGGTCCTCGACCTCCTGTGCCGTGGCAACGGATGCAGCTAACACCCAAGTAAACAATGCTAAAATACGGATCATGAACGCCCCCTTTGGGAATGATATAGGAATGCTGGTCCAAAAGGCTAAGGGCAAATCGCCCCTAGGTCACAACAAATTTAGCAAGCGCCCAGCCTGCGGCGGGCTTTGCACAGTTTTCAGCGAACGCTGAAGCGACACACAGAGAGGACGAACCGATGGGATCGAAGAAAGAATGGGCCGAACGCGCACAGGCTGAACTGCGTGGCAAGCCGCTTGATGATCTGACGTGGAAGACAATCGAAGGTATCGACGTCCAACCGATCTATGGCGCGGATGATATTGCCGGTCTTGATCACCTTGGCACGTTGCCTGGTGAAGCGCCGTTCACACGCGGCGTGAAGGCGACGATGTACGCAGGCCGCCCCTGGACGATCCGCCAATATGCGGGTTTTTCAACCGCGGAAGAAAGCAACGCGTTCTACCGCAAAGCACTGGCCGCAGGGCAGCAAGGTGTGTCTGTTGCCTTCGATCTAGCCACGCACCGTGGCTACGACAGCGACCATCCCCGCGTCGTTGGTGATGTCGGTAAAGCCGGTGTTGCGATTGATTCCGTTGAGGACATGAAGGTGCTGTTCGACGGTATCCCACTGGATAAAGTCAGCGTTTCCATGACGATGAACGGCGCAGTTATTCCGATCTTGGCGAGTTTTATCGTTGCAGGGGAAGAGCAGGGACATGATCGTAGCGTGTTGTCTGGCACGATCCAGAATGACATTCTTAAAGAATTCATGGTGCGCAATACCTACGTCTACCCGCCGGAACCGTCGATGCAGTTGGTCGCGGATATTATTGAATATACCGCCAACGAGATGCCGAAATTTAACTCAATTTCGATCTCTGGCTACCACATGCAAGAGGCGGGGGCGAACCTTGTGCAGGAACTGGCGTTTACGCTGGCGGACGGGCGCGAATACGGGCGCACTGCGATTGCGCGCGGCATGGACGTCGACAAATTCGCCCCACGCCTGTCGTTCTTCTTTGCCATTGGCATGAACTTCTTCATGGAGGCCGCCAAACTGCGGGCTGCACGTCTGTTGTGGTCAAAAATCATGGCGGAGTTCGAACCCAAGTCCGAAAAATCATCCATGCTGCGCACGCACTGCCAGACCTCCGGCGTGTCGTTGCAAGAACAAGACCCCTATAACAACGTGGTTCGCACAGCGTACGAAGCGATGGCGGCGGTGTTGGGCGGAACCCAGTCTTTGCACACCAACGCACTGGACGAAGCGATTGCATTGCCGACAGAGTTCGCAGCCCGTATCGCGCGTAATACACAGTTGATTTTGCAGGAAGAAACCGGTGTGACCAATGTGGTCGACCCGCTTGCAGGGTCTTACTATGTTGAAAAGCTTACGGCCGACCTCGCGGATGAAGCGTGGAAAATTATCGAAGAAGTCGAAGAAATGGGCGGCATGACAAAGGCCGTGGCGTCGGGGATGCCCAAGCTGCGGATTGAGGAATCTGCGGCGAAACGCCAAGCGATGATCGACCGTGGCGATGAGGTGATCGTCGGCGTGAACAAATACCGCCTCGATAAAGAAGACCCGATCGACATCATGGATATCGACAATGATGCGGTTCGTGAGGGGCAGGTTGCGGGGCTGAAAAAGCTGCGCGCTGCGCGCGACCAGGCGGCTTGTGACGCGGCCTTGGCCGAGGTGGAGCGCCGTGCTCGCGAGGGCGGGAATGTCCTTGAGGCGGCGATTGAAGCAGCGCGCCATCGTGCAACTGTTGGGGAAATCAGCATGGCTATGGAAAACGTATTCGGCCGTCACCGCGCGGAAGTGAAGACATTGGCAGGCGTTTATGGCGCGGCCTATGAAGGCGACGAAGGCTTTGCCGCGATCCAGAAAGACGTTGAAGATTTCGCAGAAGCCGAAGGCCGCCGCCCGCGCATGTTGGTCGTTAAGATGGGCCAAGACGGGCATGATCGTGGCGCGAAAGTGATTGCGACTGCATTTGCCGACATTGGGTTTGACGTGGACGTTGGCCCGCTGTTCCAGACGCCGGAAGAAGCGGCGCAAGATGCGGTGGACAACGATGTGCACGTGATCGGAATTTCATCACAAGCGGCAGGGCATAAAACCCTCGCACCAAAGTTGATCGAAGCACTGAAGGCCGCAGACGCCGAGGACATTTTGGTCATCTGTGGCGGCGTGATCCCGCAGCAAGACTATGATTTTCTTAAGAAATCTGGCGTGAAGGCGATCTTTGGGCCGGGCACCAACATTCCTGAAGCTGCGCGTGATATTCTGAAGCTGATCCGCGCGACGCGGGGATGAAACGGGCCGCCATCGCGATCGGGATGGTGTTAGGTGCGCTTTGGGCTGTCTGGATTTATATAAACTAGGAGCGATTGATGCGGTTAGACCATCTGGCGATTGCGGCTGAAACGCTGGAAGAAGGGGTCGCTTGGGCGCAAGAGCGTTTGGGTGTGACGTTCTTGGCAGGCGGAAAGCACGCGCGTTTCGCGACGCATAACCAGCTTTTGGGCTTGGCCGATGGGCTTTACCTTGAGGTGATTACCACTGATCCTGCGGCAAACTGCGACGGCCCGCGTTGGTTTGCGCTTGATCACTTCAAAGGCCCGCCGCGTTTGGCCAATTGGATTTGCGAGGCGGATGATTTTGACGCGTTCATGGTGCATGGGATGCGCAAAGTCGCGATGGAACGTGGTGATTTACGTTGGGATATGGGCGTTCCGCCGGACGGAAGTTTACCGATGGCCGGTGGTTTTCCGACCGTTTTACAATGGCATACCGATAACCCGCCGGGGCGAAGTTTGGCGCAATCGGGCTGTGCGTTGCACCGTTTGAACGTATGTCACCCGCAAGCGGATAAGATAGAAGTTCAGTTGGCAGGACAGCTCAGGGATGCACGCGTTCATTTTGAAGTCTCGGACACTGTCGGGCTAAGCGCTGTGTTTGAAACGCCCAATGGCCCGGTGACGTTGTGAACGTTCGCGCGGCTACTTCAAAAGATGCCCAAGCCATTTGTAAGATCTGGGCACCGCAAATTTTGGACACTGTCGTTACCTTTAATTCCAAACCCTACACAGCAGAGCAAGTTGCGCAGATGATTGCGGAGCGCCCGTGTTTTTTGGTGATCGAAGCGCACGATACGCTTCTTGGCTTTGCAAGTTACACCCAGTTTCGGGGGGGCGTTGGATATGCACACACGATGGAACACACCATCATCCTCGCGCCAGAGGCTGCGGGGCAGGGCGCGGGTCGGGCGTTGATGAAGGCTTTGATGGATCATGCCCGCGCCGCGGATACCCATATGCTTGTGGCGGGCGTCTGCGCTGAGAACGCGGCGGGCGTCGCGTTTCACCGTGCGTTGGGGTTTGAACAGGTTGCTGTACTACCAGAAGTCGGGCGCAAGTTTGGTCGGTGGATGGATCTCGTTTTGATGCAAAAACGGCTCTAACATTTGCCACTGGATTGGTTAAAGTTACCCCATGTCAATCTGGACCCGTATCACTGACGCGTTGTCGTCCCTTACCGCTGGCGAAGGCCTGTCGGAGATTTTTGCAAACCTACGCACACCACCAGAGCGGTCTGTTGCCTTTGCGATTGCTGTCATTGCCCTTGGCGCGAAGATGGCGAAGGCCGATGGGCAGGTCACCCGTGATGAGGTCACGGCGTTTCGCGAGGTGTTTACGATCCCGCCGGGCGAAGAAAAGAACGCGGGTAAGTTGTTCAATCTTGCACGCACGGATGTCGCCGGGTTTGAAGATTATGCCTATAAAATCAAAGCAATGTATGGTGATGATATTGCCGCGCCACTGTGTGATTTGATGGAAGGGTTGTTCCATATCGCCCTTGCCGACGGTTATTATCACCCCAATGAAGACGCGTTTCTTGCGCGGGTGGCTGAGATTTTCGGGCTGGATAATGCGCGTTTCAAAACTCTGCGTGCACAATTTGTACCAGACGCAGAGCGTGACCCCTATGATGTTTTGGGCGTCACGGCGGAAACATCTATGGCGGAAGTACGCAAAGCGTGGCGCAAGCTGGTGCGCGAAACCCATCCAGACCAGATGATTGCGCGCGGGGTCCCAAAAGAAGCTGTGAAGCTTGCTGAAAAGAAGATGGTCGCGATCAATCGGGCGTGGGATGAAATTAACGAACGCGGTGCTGCGTGAAGATCGCCACCTACAACGTTGAGTGGTTTTCAAACCTGTTTGATGACGCGGGCAACCTGTTTGACGATGACCGATGGTCGGGACGTTGGGATGTCACGCGTGCCCAGCAAACGGCGGCCCTTGGCGCTGTGTTTCAGGCGTTGGACGCTGATGGCGTGATGGTTATTGAAGCCCCAGACAGCCATGCGCGTCGTGACGGTATGGCGGCGTTGGAAGGGTTTGCTGCGCGATACGGCATCAGAGCACGCAAGGCGATCATTGGCTATGTCAATGAAACGCAACAGGAAATCATCTTTCTGTACGATCCAGATGTTTTGACTGTTCACCATGATCCGCGGACCGATGGTGCACCGCGTTTCGACGAAGCGATCAAGATGGACCTTGATGTGGACGCGCAACTCGACGCAGTCAAATGGTCAAAACCGCCATTGGAAATTGAAGTCACGCATACCTCCGGGGCTGTTTTTCGGATGATCGGGGTGCATGCGAAATCCAAAGCGCCGCATGGTGCGCGCAATGATGCACAAGCCATGCGCATTTCAATCGCCAACCGCCGCAAGCAGTTGGCGCAATGCATCTGGCTGCGGCGGCGTGTTGCAGCGCATTTGGCAGCGGGCGACAATTTGATTGTTCTGGGGGATTTCAACGATGGTCCCGGCTTGGACGAATACGAAAAACTGTTCGGAAGGTCCGGCGTGGAAATCGTGCTTGGCGAGGGGGATGGTGAACAGCTTTTTGACCCACACGCGCAGTTTGCCTTGTCGCAGCGGAACGGGGCAATGCCGGTGACGGCACGGTTTACGGTTGGGAAAGACCGCCATTTTATGTCGGCACTTCTGGACTACATCATGGTGTCGCAAAGCGTGCGGGCGATGGACCCGACATGGAGCATTCTGCACCCGTTCGATGACCCAGAGTGTTTTGCGAACAAAGACCTGTGTGCGGCGCTGTTAGCGGCCTCTGATCATTTTCCGGTGGTTTTAGATATCCCGATTTGATTGAGAAATTGCGCTGGCGGCCCTATATTGCGCACATGAAACATCTCATCCTCGCCGCCCTTATCGCCC
>JAHBAO020000199.1 GCA_018500065.2 Octadecabacter sp.
CACGCCTTCGCGCTTAAACAGCTGAACACCCGTCACTTCACGGCCAATCAGGTTGGATTCCGGCGGAATAACGGCCTCGGTGAAGAACCGCATCTTTGAGCGATCCGAAAGCAGGTTCGCCATGCTGTCACGATCCGGCAGCAATTTCGGCGCGATCACCCCAAGGTAAATCATCCCCCAGATGACCAAAACGATCCCCAGCGGAGTGACCTCAAAAATCGTAAACGGCTCAAGCCCTTCGGCGCGGGCAACACCATCAACAAGCAGGTTGGTGGACGTCCCGATCAACGTCAGCGTGCCCCCTAGGATCGCGCCATAAGACAGGGGTATCAATAACTTGGACGCCGAAAGCCCCATCGACTTGGCCAATTGGACGAATATCGGAATCATCACGACGACGACAGGCGTATTGGACACAATGGCAGACGCCAGCACCACAAACGCCATCAATGCACCCAGCGCCAGCGCGGGTCGCGTTTTGGCATTGCGTTCGGCAAGGGCCGTGAGCGCATCCAGCGACCCTGTGCGCACCAATGCCCCCATGACGATAAACATCGCCGCAATCGTCCACGGCGCAGGGTTAGACAACACAGACAATGCATCATCATAAGGCAACACACCGGATGCCAGCAGCAGCGAAACACCCGTCAGCGCAACCACTTCTGTCGGGTAGGTTTCGCGCAAGAACAGCACGAACATGATACCAACCACGGTAAGCGTCAGCACCGCCTGCCCTGTCTGCGAAATTCCGAAAAGCTCGACCATCGCGCGCCCCTAACTTGATTTACTTAGTTTCGCGCGGTGTTCGGAGCGGTGCAAGCCTCACATTGACCCTTGCTGGGGCCCTTGCTGGCTTAGCCGCCCACCTTGGCGTACCGCGTCGACGCGCGTGGCCTTGCCGGTGCGATCATCTGTTTCCACATAAATACCCGACAAAGTCGCCTCGCCCTTGGCGGGCTCAAAGCGCGACTTGGGCATGCCCGTGATGAAACGGCGCAGGGGTTCTTCTTTTTGCATACCAATGACCGAATTGTAGTCACCACACATCCCAGCATCCGATTGGAACGCCGTCCCACCGGGCAAAATCATCGTGTCAGAGGTCGGCACGTGGGTGTGGGTTCCAACAACAATCGACGCGCGACCGTCACAGTAATGGCCCATCGCCATTTTTTCAGACGTCGCTTCGCAGTGCACGTCAATCAGACTGGCCTGCACATTACCGCCCATCGGGTGGGCTTTCAGCACTGTATCAATTGCGGAAAACGGATCGTCGAACGCCCGTTTCATAAAGACCTGCCCAAGGACTTGGGCAACGAGAACCTTGCGTCCGCGGGTGGCCTCGAACACGCGAAACCCCTTGCCAGGTGAGGCTTTGGAATAGTTCAGAGGCCGGATAATACGTGGTTCTGCTTCGCAGAACTGCATCATGTCCTTTTGATCAAACGCATGATCGCCAAGTGTTAGCACATCTGCACCCGCATCAAGCAGCGCTTTGGCATGCGCTGCCGTCAGCCCTGCCCCGTTGGAGGCGTTTTCGCCGTTCACCACAACGAAATCGAGTTTCCATTCTTCGCGCAGCTTGGGAAGCCGTTCGATAATTCCAGTGCGGCCCGCGCGGCCCATGACGTCGCCAAGAAAGAGTATTTTCATGAGGGTGGGTATTCCAAGCGTGCGCGTGTGTTGCAAGGGGGGAATGGGGGCCAGCCCCCGTCCTGCGGACTCCCCCGGGATATTTATGAAACAAAGGCAACGTTAAGAGGGCTCGATGATGCCTTGTTCAGTGACGATTAGGTCGAGGGGTTGATCGGTTGCTTCAAGCGGCAGGTCGTCAAGTTCCTGTGCAGCGTAAGCGAAACCGATGGCGAGGGTCGGTTTGATTGCGCGCAGGCCTTCGAGTGTGCGGTCATAAAAGCCGCCGCCATAGCCAAGCCGGCCACCGCTGCGTGAGAACGCAACGAGCGGTACGATCAGAATTTCGGGGGTTATCCAGTCGCCGACTTCAGGAATACGCGCGCCGAATGCGCCGTCTACCATCGCGCACTCAGGGGCCCACGCACGAAATTTTAGGGGTATTCCCTTGCCTTGAATGACCGGCAGGCAGACGGGGCCATGTGCGCTGGCTTCTTCCATCGCCGCCGTGGGATCAAGTTCAGTGCGCATTTGCGCATACCCTGCGAGCGGTACGCCGCGATACCCAGCAAGAACCGACGATAAATGGCCCGCGTGCCCCAAGCCCGTTTCATGGGCGACTTTGCGGGCCGCAAAAGCCAACTTGCGTGCTGCGTCTTTGCGCTCCTGCAAGGTCATAGCAGCAACATCGCTGCGAGACCGAGGAAGGCGAAAAAGCCGACGACATCTGTGACAGTTGTTACAAATGCGCCCGACGCCAAGGCCGGATCGATGCCCATTTTCGCAAGTAGAACGGGAATACCTGTACCGGCCAGCCCCGCGACAACCATGTTAATGACCATCGCCAATGCAATCACCACCCCAAGCATTGGCTGACTGAACCAAACCCAACCGATCAGCCCCATCGCCACCGCAAAAATCACACCATTCACAAGACCCACGAGAACCTCGCGCCGGATCACCCGCCAGACGTTTGCACCGGTAAGGTCTTTGGTGGCGATCGAGCGCACGGCAACGGTCAGCGACTGCGTGCCTGCGTTTCCGCCCATAGACGCCACAATCGGCATCAATACCGCAAGCGCCACCAGGGTCGCGATGGTGTCTTCAAACATCGAAATCACCAGCGAGGCAAAAATCGCAGTCACCAAGTTCACGGCCAACCACGGGAAACGGCGCTTGGTGGTGGCAATCACTTTGTCTGTTAGGTTCGATTCCGCATCAACACCGGCAAGACGCAGAATGTCTTCGTCGTGTTCGTCATCCAGCACGATCATTGCGTCATCAATCGTAATGACACCGACCAGCCTGTCATCTTCATCAACAACAGGCGCGGAAATCAGATGGTACTGATTGAACGCATAGGCCACGTCTTCTTCGTCTTGATCGACGCGAAACGTGCGAAAGCCATCTTCGGCCAATTCGGTTAAATGGATCGGGCGTGGCGTGCCAAGCAACCGCCCCAATGCCACGTAACCCACTGGTTTCATGCGAGGATCAACAAGCACAACGTGATAAAATTGTTCCGGTAAATCATCGGAAGCCCGCAAATAATCAATCGTTTCACCAACGGTCCAATGGGACGGGGCGCGCACGACCTCGACCTGCATAAGACGGCCCGCAGAGTCTTCCGGGTAGGCCAGCGCCTTTTCAACCGCAACACGGTCCCCAACTTCAAGCGCATCCAGAACCTGCCATTGTTGTTCTTCGTCGAGGTCTTCAACGAGGTCGACAACATCGTCGGATTCCAGATCACGCACAGCCTCGGCCAGCTCGATTGGGCCTAGCGCGTTGATGACTTCTTCGCGCAAGTCATCGCCAAGCTCCGACAGGATATCGCCGTCCATCCCGCCCTGCCAAAGGCGCAATAGCGCCGCGCGGTCGCGCTGGTCAATTTGCTCGTAGAGGTCGGCGATGTCGGCAGCATGAAGCGGGTCAAGAAGGGCGTCAACGGCCTCTGCATCCCCCAAGTCGACGGCGTCAATCACCATCGTAACAAGGTTTCTTGGCAGGCCTTCGTCTTCTTCAATCATTTCGACAGCATCAGCCATAACGATCCTCCAATGCGCTGCACCATATCCATATGCAGACCACCCTCAAGCAGTGATCAGTGTTTTCACGATTTACCCGCAACTTTCAGGGCGCTAACAAAGCAACATGACAGATCAACTTATTCTTGGCCAAACTCTGCGCTTTTCAGCTGATCCCTTTGAAGGTGACGTG
>JAHBAO020000025.1 GCA_018500065.2 Octadecabacter sp.
GTCCACGTCGACATGGCACCGATTGGGTCCGCTGACAGATATCACCACACCATCCCGTTGCAGCGTGACCTAGCGGACGGACAATCCCATGCTTTGGCCTTGCACGGCTGGACAGGGCTTGCCGGTTGGCCGCCTGCCCCGAACGCCAAGAACAAACTCTATATGGGCTCGCCCGCTTTGGTAGAACGAGACCCCAACGTGTTGGCCATTGTACGGCTGGCGCAAACCGTTCTGGACGCGGCGCAAACACTTGATGCCGCCAGCCCAGACGGGAGGGCGTTGATTGAGCTCCTTCATCGCGCCTTGCAGCTGCTGGATGCCCGCGCGCCAATCGGGGATGCGCTCTATGACAGCGCTCCTGCTGCACTCGCCCAGCTTGAATCGGGGCTTGCAGATGCTGGTGAGGCGTTGGATGTGACGCTGCATGGCATTGGCCACGCGCATATGGATATTGCCTACCTCTGGCCGATCGACCAAATCCGCCTCAAGAATGCGCGCACCTATTCCAATGTGTTGCGTTTGATGGACAAAGACCCTTCCTACAAATTCTCCCACTCACAACCGCAGCTTTATGACTATACGGCGCGTGACTATCCCGACCTGTTCGCGCAGATCAAAACCCGTGTCGCCCAAGGCCGCTGGGAGGTCATGGGCGGGATGTGGGTCGAGCCGGACTTGAATTTATCGGGGGGTGAGGCGTTGATCCGCCAACTTACCCTTGGGCGCGGATATTTCAAGGACACGTTTGGTGACGTCGAAACGCCAGTATTGTGGCTGCCTGATACGTTTGGCTTCCCCGCCCAGGTTCCGCAGTTGATGAAACTGGCGGGGCTGGACTGGTTTGTCACCAACAAGCTGAACTGGAACCAATATAACAAAGTGCCATCAACGACCCATCATTGGGAGGGACTGGATGGGAGCCGCGTCTTGGCCCAGATCCTGACGACCCCGCGTGATGTGCAATATCTGCCGTTTCCGACCAATTACAAAAGCGATCTGAGTGCTGGCGAAGTTCTGGGAACATGGACCAACTCGACCGCGCCAGACGCCGTGCGCGACCTGCCGATCTGTTATGGCTACGGCGATGGCGGCGGCGGCCCAACAGAGGATTTGCTGGCCAAAGCTAACGCCTTTCAGGCCATGCCCGGCATGCCGAAATTCAGTCATGGTACCGTTCGTGCGATGTTTGAAGCCATCCAAGACACGTCTGACCTACCTGTCTGGTCGGGTGAGCATTATATGGAGGGGCACCGGGGCACCTACACGTCTCAAGGCTGGATCAAACGCGCCAACCGTAAGGCGGAATGGGCACTTCATGAGGTTGAAGCGATGGCTGCCATGGCGGGGCGGTCGGTCGATCTAGACGAAGCCTGGAAGCTTTTGTGCCTCAACCAGTTCCACGACATCATCACCGGCACGTCTGTGACCCAAGTGTTCGAAGACGCGCGGCGTGATTATGCACGGATTGCGGACATCATCGAGCCGATGGCGCGCGACGCGGCGGCACGTTTGGCATTGGACGAACCTGCGATCCTCAACACCTCCCCCACAACAGGGTCGCGTCTTGCCGTTGTGCCGCAGTCAGCTGATACAAATGCCCAGTCAATTGACGGTGGGGCGCTGTGCCTATTTGACGACGTCCCCGCATTTGGCAGCGTGCCGATATCGGACGCGTGCCAGCCGGATGAGCCCGCCGATTGCAAACGCGATGGCGAGGTATTCGTCCTTGAAAACGCGATGCTACGGGTCGTGATCAATGACGCGGGCCAGCTGACAGAGGTCTTTGATAAATCCAACACGCATCACGTTTTGGCCACAGGAGAGATCGGCAACGCGCTGCTTGCCTTTGAAGACCGCCCGATCTGTTGGGATGCTTGGGACATTGACCCGACGTATGAAGACCGCAGCGAGGTCGTGGCCGGTGACACCCTGATCGAGATTGAGGAAACGGGCCCGTTGCGCGCGTCATTGCTGGTGACAACGCATTGGCGCGGCAGCGTGATCCGTCAACGCATCCGGCTTGGCGCGCATTCCGCCAGACTTGATTTTGTGACTGAAGTAGACTGGCACGAACAGCATACTTTGCTAAAGGCCGCGTTCCCAACGTCCTTGTCGCCCCAAACCGCAACTTATGATGTACAATGGGGGCGTGTTTCACGGGCCACGACGCGCGACACGTCGTTCGATGCCGCACGGTTTGAGGTTCCCGCCCACAAATGGGCCAGCATCGCGCAGGGCGATCTTGCCGTGGCGGTGCTGAACGACTGTAAATATGGCTACGATGTCTTGGGCGGTTGTGTGCGCATCACACTGATCAAATCGGCAACCTCGCCGGATCCACAAGCCGATCAGGGGCACCACGAATTCACCTATGCCTTGCTGCCTTATGACGCCGCTGACCCCCATACCCTTGATCATGAAGCCTATGATCTGAACGCTCCCCTGCGTGCTCTGCCCGCCGCCAGTAGGCCATTCAGCCCGTCGTTCTCCGGCATCCAATCGAGCGCCAAGAACGTGATCGTTGAAACCGTCAAACCGGCGGGCGATGGCAACGGCATCATCCTTCGATTGTTCGAAGCACATGGGCACGCCACCGACACTCAGTTGGATTTTGGGGTTGAGATTGCGTCATGTGAAAGCGTGACGATTTTTGAAGAGACGGAAACGCCAGTGGACACCGATAAGAACACGATTAACCTTTCGCTCAAACCATTCCAAATACGAACGGTCCGTGTGGTCTTTCAGGATTGACCAGTGATCGCGCGCAGAACTGAGGATAGTCCCATGAACGAACACACTTGGCTGGACGACAGCGACCACCGCGCAGGCTTGCGCGCGGACGCGCACCGTCAGTTGGATTTCTTCGCGGCAAGCCTGCGATCTGACGGCGGGTTTGACACGCTGAACTGGGATGGCACGGCGATGCCACGCGGCCCACAAGAACTGCATACGACCACGCGTCTTGTGCACTCCTATGCGCTTGGCCATGCCTATGGGCACGCGGGCAGCGCGCCGATCATTGACGCCGGCATGGCGTTCTTATGGAACCACCACCGCGACGCACAACACGGCGGGTATGTTTGGTCGGTAGACGAAGCTGGCATTTCTGACGGCACGAAACTGGCCTATGGCCATGTCTTTGTTTTGCTGGCAGGCGCAAGCGCAAAGCAGGTCGGGCATCCGGACGGCGACCGTTTGATTGACGATATCTCAGACGTTTTGGACCAGCATTTCTGGGACGAAGACCGCGGCTTGTTCAAAGAAGAATATAATCGCGACTGGACCCCGTTTTCGACCTATCGCGGCATGAACGCAAACATGCACGGCGTCGAGGCATTGCTGGCCGCGTTTGAGGCCACAGGCCGCGAGGTTTATTTGGACCGCGCGGGGCGTATCCTCAACTTTTTTGTCGACCAGATCGCGCCACTGCACGGTTGGCGCATCCCCGAACATTATACACAAGACTGGCAGGTTGATCCGGCGTATTCTGGCAACCCGATGTTTCGTCCCGCCGGATCAACACCGGGCCATTCCTTTGAACTTGGGCGATTGGTGATCCAGCATTGGGATTTGTCGGGGCGCCCCAAGAATGGCGCGCCAGACAAGGGCCGAGCTTTGATCGAAACCGCGCTGTCGGATGCATGGCAGCCCCAAGGCGGGTTCTGCTACACCCTTGGTCTGGATGGCACACCGGACGTGACGGATCGTTACTGGTGGCCCGTGACCGAAGCCATCGGAGCCTTGGCCGTCCTCTTGCGCTTAGACCCAAAACCAAGCGACGACGCGTGGTATCGCAAAATTTGGCGGTTTGCTGAGACGCATTTGATCGACGCTGAAAGAGGCGGCTGGTATCCAGAACTGGCCGCCGACGGCCACCCCCATGCGGCCCAGTTTCACGGCAAGCCGGATATTTATCATTCGTTGCAGGCGGTCCTCATTGCGCAGTCGGGCCGACCCTCAAGGCTGTTTGAAGCGATATAGAATGGCCTTGAGACCTAAAGTACCTCTGCCTAAGGCAAACACCGGAGACAATGCGCGGAACAGGGTATCTACCAAGGTATTCGACGGCACCATTTTGCGTTAACGCTGGTGTTCTGGATAAAAGTTGCCATTTTTTCGAATGAAACGCCATTGTTAAATCCCCAACACCGGAAAGCTCGTGAGTTTGTGTTTGGCGACCATATGCCCTGAACATAGTCAGTTTTTTCGCTTTGAACGGCAGCTCTTGTGCATATCGTTGAATAGTAGCCAGCGCATGCCACAATTGCTGCACCAGCAATAGCCGCAGCTGCATGAGTCCGGTTTGTCCGCACCTTACCAGTTCATGCGCGGTGCAGCGAAAGGCGATTCATCATAGACCTGCCGTTCATGGATCATGCGGCTAAAGCGGACTCAGAGCCCGAAGCGGAAGTGTCAAATCTCCGCTGCGCGCGCACGCAGCACGAATCTTGCTGTGACGGATCTTCGTTCATTGACGCGATGCAGCGAACAATGCGGTCGTTCGTCCAGCAGCTGCATTAATCGACA
>JAHBAO020000112.1 GCA_018500065.2 Octadecabacter sp.
CCTAACATTTTTGCGTCATTTGAAGTTGGGGTTATGTGAGGGTCCGCGCCGCGTTAGTCAACCCGAAGTATCCTTGTTTTTAAGGGGTCTGGCTTCAATCACGACGAAGGCCTGCGCCCACGGGTGATCATCGGTCAAGGTCACGTGGATAATCGCCTCATGGCCGATCGGCGTCATCGCCTCAAGGCGTTCGTTCGCCCATCCGGTGACGGCCATGACGGGCTGGCCGGTACGCAGGTTCGTGACGGACATGTCTTTCCACGAAATACCCATCCGCAGGCCAGTTCCAAGCGCCTTGGAGCAAGCTTCTTTGGCGGCCCAACGTTTGGCGTAAGTGCCTGCAATGTCTTTGCGGTTTTCGGCTTTGCGCTGTTCGATATCCGTGAACACCCGGTTTCGAAAACGGTCCCCGAAGCGGTCCAACGTTCCTTGAATGCGTTCAATATTTGCGAGGTCAGTACCGATACCTAGGATCATGGGGTGTGCTTTGTTGTGAGGAGTTTCAGCGATGCCACACCGAATAGCACACCAAAGGTCAGGTCGAACACCCGTTTAAGACGGACGTAGCCCTGCGCGATTGGGGCGGAGGAGAATAGGACTGCATAGCCAACAAGTACCAACATGGACGTCAAGCTGAGTGTACGAAAAAGAAATGCGACGGAGGCTGGCCCCGCGTCAGGCGATAGGACGACGGCATAAATCGTCCAGCCAAAAAGAATACACGGCAAAGGAAAGAGAAGATCACTCATTCCCGAGGTCTTGTGTCACGGTGACGTCGCCGGTGGCTTGGTTGATTGAAATCTTAACGAGGGCGGAGTTTTGGAAGATTTGTTCAGGCAGGTAGATGATTCCCGGGATTTGGAGCGTCAGGCCGGTTTCTGGGTCATAGCTTGCTTCTAGTTCACTGAAGAACATCGCAGCGTAGCCCAGCCCTTCGTCCAGTCCGATAGACGTGCACACCCGAACTCCCATTTCGTTTGTTGGTGGGTGTAAAACTAACAAATAGTAAGACGCCGCTGCGGGTTCTATCGTATCCAGCAGCGCGACACGGACAGCGCCATTTGCGAAGGTCGCGATATTGTCTTCCCACGGCTCAGCGATGTTGTCGACATGGGCTTCCCAATCGCAGGGAAAAGACGTTTGCGCCAAGGCTGGTGTCGCCATCAGCGCCGCGATGAATACAAATAAAAAACGCATGGGCGAACTCCAACAAAGATAGTTCGAGTTTGAGCGTTCGAGCGCATTTGCGCAAGCCTGTGGGCTAGGCCATGTTTCCTGCGCGCGCTTCATCCATTAAGCGGCGCATTTCGGCCATCGCAGGTTGCAACCCACGGAAAATGGCTTCGCCGATCAGGAAGTGCCCGATGTTCAGCTCCATCACCTCGGGGAATGCGGCCACAGGTTTCACGGTGTCATAGGTCAACCCGTGGCCCGCATGGACCTCAAGTCCAAGCGAATGGGCAAAGGTGGACATCTCCCGCATCTTTTCAAGTTCCGCGTCGCGCGTGGCGAAATCACCCTCGGTATGGGCATCACAATATGCACCGGTGTGCAGTTCGATCACCTGTGCACCGATGCGGTGCGCGGCTTCGATTTGGCGTTGGTCGGCCGCAATAAAGATCGACACCCGGCACCCCGCCTCGCGCAGTGGGGCGATGAAATGGGCCAGTTGGTTTTCTTCACGCGCAACCTCAAGCCCGCCCTCGGTGGTCCTCTCCTCGCGCTTTTCTGGAACGATGCAGACCGCGTGGGGCTTATGACGTAAGGCGATTTTTTGCATTTCGTCCGTGGCGGCCATTTCAAAGTTGAGAGGCACACTCAGGGTATCCATCAAGGCATCAATGTCCGCGTCCCCGATATGACGCCGATCTTCGCGCAGGTGTGCTGTGATACCATCGGCACCCGCATCCTCCGCCAGCTTCGCAGCACGCACAGGATCAGGGGTGTCGCCACCGCGCGCATTTCGTACCGTTGCCACGTGGTCGATGTTCACACCTAAACGCAATTTGGACATAAGAACCCCCTTCTACTGGCCTCACTGTAGCGAGGAAATTATTCGCCGTCAGCCGGATTCTTTAGCTGGCTGAGTTTTGCGCGCAATGCCTTGCGACGGCTGTTCTGATAGGCACGGATCAGCGGCACACATAGGTAGTATGAGATGGTCGCGGCGATAATTCCGGGGATAATTCCGCCCACCAAATAGGGGTAGAAAACCTCCGCGTTAAATTCTGACAAGCCGGCCCAGTCCGCCTTCTCGTCGGTGAATATCGCCATAAAATTGTGCCATAGATCCCCACCCGCATGGTTGAACTGGCAGCCGATACCGCAGGTTTCCTGACTTGGACCAACCAGAAGCGAGCGATCAAGCCGTGTCCCAAGCAGCCAATGCCCAGTTGTGAGCGAGGCGTAGGCGATCGGAACATAAGTCAGCGGATTACCAAAGAACGTCGCCATCAGAGACGCGAGGATGTTGCCCCGCATAATCATCGCAATGGCCGCGGCAATCAAAAAGTGAAGGCCATAAAGTGGGCAAAAAGTCGTGAAAACGCCAGCCCAAATTCCGCGCGCGATCTTTTCGGGTGTATCAGGCAAACGGCGCACACGGTGTTTGACGTATTGCGCCGCACGCCCCCAGCCACCACGCGGCCAGAAGAATTCGTACACAACGCGCCAAAGGGGGCGTCTGTCTCTGCGTCTAAAGACCACCTGATCCCCTTCGGCTTTCGCCCGTTATCGTTGTCGTTGTACCTGTCCTGCTCGGTCAGGGTCGCGGTGCCGCGCAATTTCGGCGACATTGGTATCCGCCTCAAGCGCGGTCATTACAACGTGCATATGTTCTACATCGCGCAGGTCAACCTCGATCAGCAACCGGAAATAATCCGGCTTGCGATCAATGAACACCAGATCAGATATGTTAGCATCATTTTCACCAATAAGCGTGCAGATACGCCCTAGAACGCCCGCGTCATTGGTGATTGTCATTTCCAGCGTAATTGTATTGGTCGCCGAATGGGTCCCTTCCTGCCAATGCAGATCAATCCAGCGCTCCGGTTGATCCTCATATTCTGCAAGGACAGCACAGTCGATTGCGTGGACCACGACGCCTTGACCACGATAGGTAATGCCAACAATACGTTCCCCAGGGATCGGCTGGCAGCATTGTGCAAGGCGGTGAGACTGATCGGCCTCAAGCCCGATGACCGCGCGCCGCGATTCGATTTCGACACCCTCGGACACAGCGAGTTCAGGATAGATCGCGGACACAACTTCACGCGATGTAACCTCGGCCGAACCAACAAGGTCCAATAGATCATCGATAGATGAAATGCCTAGCGCCTTCGCTGCAGTCTGCAGGGCTTTGTCGGTGGCTTTCTTTTGGACATTTTCAAACCCGACGCGAACCAGTTCGCGCCCAAGCTGGATGAAACGCGCGCGGTCTTCTTCACGCAGTGCGCGGCGAATTGCCGTTTTAGCACGGCCCGTTACCGCAATGTCGATCCACGTTGCCTGCGGCGTTTGCCCGTCCGCTGTAATGACCTCAACCGATTGACCGTTCTTAACGCGAGTCCAAAGGGGGACGCGCAGCCCGTCAATCTTGGCGCCAACACAGGCGTGGCCAATCCGCGTGTGGATGGCGTAGGCAAAGTCGATTGGTGTGGCACCGCGGGGTAGTTTGATAACGTCGCCCTTGGGCGTGAAGCAGAACACTTGGTCCTGATACATTTCCAGTTTGACCATATCGAGGAATTCGGAATGATCGTGGTCTTCATCGAGGCGCTCGGTGAGCTGTGCAATCCAGCGGGCCGGATCAACCGCAAACCGGTTTTCAACGCGCTCACCCTCGCGGTAAGACCAGTGCGCGGCGACGCCCGCTTCGGCGACTTCGTGCATCTCAACGGTGCGGATTTGAACTTCGACGCGCTTGCCATCACGCCCTGAAACCGTGGTGTGAATTGAACGGTAGCCGTTGGATTTCGGCTGACTGATGTAATCTTTGAAACGCCCCGGCACGGCACGCCAACGCTGATGGATTGCACCAAGCGCCGCGTAGCAATCAGATTCCGACAGTGTGATGACGCGGAAACCGTAGATGTCGGACAGGCGGGAAAACCCCTGTTCCTTTTCTTGCATCTTGCGCCAGATCGAATACGGCTTTTTCGCACGCCCGTAGATGTCGGCAGCGATCCCCGCCTTGTCCAGTTCGAATTCCATATCCGTTTGGATTTGTTCGATGACGTCGCCGGTTTCCCGCTGCAACGTAATGAAACGCCGAATAATCGAGTTGCGCCCTTCAGGATTGAGAACGCGAAACGCGAGGTCTTCGAGCTCTTCTCGCATCCATTGCATACCCATGCGACCCGCGAGCGGCGCATAGATGTCCATTGTCTCACGGGCTTTCTGGGCCTGCTTGTCGTCGCGCATGGATTTAATCGTGCGCATGTTGTGCAAGCGGTCCGCGAGCTTCACAAGCGTCACACGCAAATCACGCGACGTTGCCATGAACAGTTTGCGGAAATTTTCCGCCTGCTTGGTTTCATGCGAACTCACCTGAAGGTTTGTGAGCTTGGTTACGCCATCCACAAGGTCCGCAATTTCGCGCCCGAAACGTTCTTCGACAATGGTGAAGGTCGCGCCTGTGTCTTCAATCGTGTCATGGAGGAGTGCGGTAATAATCGTCGCATCATCCATCTGCTGTTCAGCAAGGATACAGGCGACAGCAATTGGATGGGTAAAATATGCCTCACCAGAATGGCGAAACTGGCCTTCATGGGCCTCAGCCCCAAACACAAACGCGTCGGCAATAAGCGCTGCGTTTGTTTTAGGGTTATAGGCGCGGACCAGCGCGATCAGATCGTCAGAGGTTATGATCAGATCGTTCGAAGTGACCATGCTGGTCGGCCGCCTTATTCATACAAGGGTTATTTTTGACCCTGAGCTTCCATCAATGCGCGAAGCAGCTTTTCTTCGGACAGGTCGTCTTCTGCAGGCTTGTCAGCCTCAGGAGAACCGCCCCCCATCAGAAGCGCCATGCTGTCTTCTTCTGGTTCATCAACTTCGATCTGGGTCTGGTTTGCTTCGATCATACGCTCACGCAGATCATCTGCTGTTTGTGTTTCTTCAGCGATTTCACGCAGAGAAACGACAGGGTTTTTGTCGTTGTCACGGCTGACGGTCAACGCACCACCAGCGGAAATTTCACGCGCACGGTGCGCCGCGAGCATTACCAGCTCAAAGCGGTTCGGAACCTTGTCAACGCAGTCTTCAACGGTCACGCGGGCCATAGGGCACTCCAATCAGTCGGGAAATAGATCTATCAGAACGCGCTATCTAATCGCTTGACAGCCATAAGACAACCCGATTCCCGCCTTAAAGCGCTAGGACTTCATTGCGGTCTGACGCGGGTAGTCGGGCGAGCATTTCTAATGTGGTTTGGCCCAACACGGGATGCACCCAATCTGGCGCGATATCTGCCATCGGCACGAGCACAAATGCACGGTCCTGAACACGTGGATGCGGCAGGATTAGCGTGTCCGGCGTCTGCACTTTTTGGTCTTCGATTGGCAGGTTTCGCCAGTGATTAGATGTTTCCGAATCTGGCAGCACAAAGTCGCCAAAGGCGATCAGGTCCAAATCAAGGGTTCGCTGACCCCAACGGATCAACCGCTCACGGCCGAATTCAGCTTCCACTGAATGCAGCGCTAAAAGTACTTCTCGGGCGGGCATTTCCGTATGAAACGAACACGCTGCATTTACAAAGTCAGGCCCAGATTCACTCGGAAACGCGGGTGTTTGGTAAAGCTTGCTGACGCTCAGCTCGCCGAAAACATCACCTAGCATCGTGATCGCGGCAAGCACTGTTTGATGGGCGTCACCCGCATGTGACGGCGCGTTCGCGCCAATCGCAACTACCATTTTATTGCCAACGTTTAGCGGTAACACTTGCGACACAGCACAATTCCCTTACATTTGAGCGTGCTTTGCCGGAACAAAACCACTCACATAGTTCCCACCGGCTCGGCGGATTTGAAAGGACTAAATGTCATGTTTTATCGTGACGAGCGCCTTGCGCTCTTCATTGATGGATCGAATTTGTATGCGGCAGCGAAATCACTAGGCTTCGATATCGACTACAAATTGCTCCGTCAGGAGTTCATGCGACGCGGCAAGATGCTGCGCGCATTTTACTATACGGCCCTGCTGGAGAACGACGAATACTCGCCGATTCGCCCGCTTGTGGACTGGTTGAATTACAACGGGTTCACGATGGTGACCAAGCCGGCCAAAGAATTCACCGATTCAATGGGGCGTCGCAAAATCAAAGGCAACATGGACATTGAATTGGCCGTGGATGCGATGGAACTTGCACCGCATGTCGATCACATCGTGATCTTTTCCGGCGATGGTGACTTCCGCCCGTTGATTGAATCGCTCCAACGCAATGGTGTGCGGGTTTCGGTTGTTTCGACAATCCGCAGCCAACCGCCGATGATTGCAGATGAGTTGCGCCGACAGTGCGATAATTTCATCGAGTTGGACGAGTTGCGTGATGTCATAGGCCGCCCAACCCGAGAGCCCAAAGACGTCCCTGAGCCGGAAACGGTGGACGACGAAGAATAAAGATTGCGGGCGGCCTTCGGGTCGCCCGTTTTTCTTATGTGGCTACTGCGCTGTGGCGACATTCATTGCATTGTGACGTTCAATAATCTCATCGGGCCACGTGCTTTTGATAAAGGCCATTGTTGCATAGATCTGCGCGTCTGACAGCACGTCACCATAACCCGCCATATCGCTCTCGTATCCGTTACCAACGAGGGCAGCGGTTCCAAACTTTACGATTTGAAACAGCTGTTCATCAGGATGGTGCCACGTATGACCCGTCTCATCGTGGGGCGGCGCAAGCGCGCGGCCATTTGACGTGGCGGTCTGCCAGTCATCCTGCCCCTGAAGGTTTGCACCGTGACAGGACGCACAGTTGTCCGCGTACAATTGCGCGCCCTGCCCAACAACATCGGCATTGGAATAATCGAACAATCCAACCTGCACTGGTGGCTTGTCTTGCGCCCAGACAACGGCACCTAGCACAACGGCGCTAATCCCAATTACGCCGACTAGACGTTTCGTTTTCATCGTGTTCTCCGGTTCAGTTGCAGCGTCCCTACAGGATTCCACCAACTGGAAGGCAAGGGCATTCTTTGAAACGTCTACACAGGCGGGAACTGGACGACAGGCACGGAAAGGCTTACCTGATAGATCAACCAGGAGACGCCGATGCCCAAGCAACCACTTACCCTTTATCTTGCCGCCCCACGCGGGTTTTGCGCGGGCGTGGATCGTGCGATCAAGATTGTAGAATTGGCCCTCGAAAAATGGGGCGCGCCTGTCTATGTGCGCCACGAAATCGTGCACAATAAATTTGTTGTCGATGACCTGAAAGAAAAGGGTGCGGTGTTTGTCGAGGAACTGGAAGAATGCCCCGATGATCGTCCCGTCATTTTCAGCGCACACGGCGTGCCAAAATCCGTGCCCGCCGCCGCCAGCGCGCGTGAAATGGTGTATGTCGACGCGACCTGCCCATTGGTTTCAAAAGTTCATATCGAGGCCCAACGCCACGCCGACAACGGGTTGCAGATGATCATGATCGGGCATGCGGGCCACCCAGAAACCGTGGGCACAATGGGGCAATTGCCTGAGGGCGAAGTGCTGCTTGTTGAAACTGTTGATGATGTCGCGGCTGTTCAGGTTCGCGACCCTGAGCAGCTGGCCTTTGTGACCCAAACAACGCTGTCTGTGGATGACACAGCAGACATCGTTGAGGCGTTGAACGCGCGGTTCCCTGCGATCGTAGGCCCCCACAAGGAAGACATTTGTTACGCGACAACCAACCGCCAAGAAGCGGTGAAGGCGATGGCCCCGCTGGCGGATGCGATGCTGGTTGTTGGCGCGCCAAACTCGTCAAACTCGCAACGTTTGGTCGAAGTCGGCCGCAAGGCTGGGTGCGCCTATTCGCAATTGGTCATGCGGGGCACAGACATAGATTGGCGCGCATTGGACGGCATCAAAAGCATCGGCATTACAGCTGGCGCATCCGCGCCGGAGGTTTTGATCAACGAGGTCATCGACGCGTTCAAAGCGCGGTATGATGTGACGGTTGAACAAGTCGAAACCGCGATCGAGAACGTCGAATTCAAAGTGCCCCGCGTTTTGCGTGAACCGGCAATCGCGCGTGCAACATGACCGACCCTAAAACCATCGCGTTCTATAACGGTGCAGCGCGCGATTACGACACCTGCTTTGACAGCGGCGCGGCAAGTACCGCGTTGGCGGATTTCATGGCGCTGTTGCCGGCCGGCGCGGCGGTGCTGGATTTAGGTTGTGGGCCCGCACGGGCTTCGGTGCACATGCGGAAAGCAGGATTTAGCCCCGACCCCGTGGACGCGTCGCAGGGCATGATCGATCTGGCCAATGAAACCCATGACATCGGCGCGCGACTTTTGACGTTTGACGAGATTGATATGGTCGCGGCCTATGATGGCGTTTGGGCGAATTTTTCATTGCTCCATGCGCCCAAGCAAGACTTGCCAAAGCATTTCGCGGCTATTTCGATGGCTCTTAAGGAAGGCGGGGTTTTCCACATCGGGATGAAGACCGGGACAGGTAAAAAACGCGATCACATTGAACGTCTTTATACGTTTATTACGGTCGATGAGCTGCACAGTTTGATGAAAGATGCCGGGTTCGAGGTGATCTTTTTCAAGGAAGGAAGCGACGTTGGCTTCGCCGGAACCAACGATCCGTTTGTCAACATGAGAGCGCGTAAAGTTGCCTGATCTATATGCCTACACAGACGGAGCCTGTAGCGGAAACCCCGGCCCGGGCGGTTGGGGTGCGGTCCTGATCGCGCGCGAGGATGGAGTTGTTGTGAAAGAGCGCGAGCTGAAGGGTGGCGAGGCACATACGACCAACAACCGGATGGAATTGCTGGCCGCGATTAACGCGCTCGAGACTTTGTCTTCAGCCAGTACGCTGACGGTTGTGACGGACAGTTCCTATGTCAAAGACGGGATCACCAAGTGGATCTATGGCTGGAAGGCGAAGGGTTGGAAGAAGAAAGGCGGCGAGATCAAGAATATTGATCTTTGGCAACGTCTGGACGAAGCGCGAGGCCGCCATGATGTGACCTGGGAGTGGGTCAAGGGGCACGCGGGGCATCCTGAGAACGAGCGCGCGGATGAATTGGCGCGGGCTGGCATGGCACCGTTCAAGGGTTAGCGGATTGCGCCTGCGGCGAGCGGGGGGCGCACCTTCGGTGCGCAAAAAAAGTAGGTATTTAAGAACAAAAGAAACTTAAGCAAGGTGTGACGCTGGCGTCCAACCTTGCAGCACGTCGCTTGCGGGTGCGGCTTTCTTTCCGGCGCGCTGGAGCGTGTGGATTTGCACGGCGCCGTCGGAAGTTCCGATGTGAAGGCCATCCTTTTTGCTGACTTCGCCGGACGTGAGGGTCAGAGGTGATGCGCTGGCGTGTAGGAACTTAATGCGCTCCCCATTGGCCTGTGACCATGCGCCGGGGAACGGGGACAGCCCGTTGATTTGTCGGACGATCTGGAGCGATGATTGTGACCAATCCACCCGCGCTTCGGCTTTGTCAATTTTTGTGGCGTAGGTCACGCCGTCCTCTGGTTGTGCCTCTGGCGTGAGGTCTTGCAGCGCATTGAGCGCTTGGGTGATCGCGGTTGCGCCCAATTTGCTTAGACGGTCGTGGAGCGCACCTGTCGTTTCGTTTTCTTCGATGTCGATCTCACGGCGCAGCAGGACTGGGCCGGTATCAAGGCCCGCGTCCATCTGCATGATACACACGCCGGTTTTTGCGTCCCCCGCCATGATCGCGCGGTGAATTGGTGCGGCGCCACGCCAGCGTGGGAGAAGGGAAGCGTGGATATTGAGACAGCCATTGGTCGGCGCA
>JAHBAO020000162.1 GCA_018500065.2 Octadecabacter sp.
TCGATCAACCCCAGATCGTCGCGCACAATGTTTTCGTGGGTGTTGTGTCCCGGGCCACCAACGTGAGGCGTTGAAACCAAGGCGCCTTTGGTGGAGTAGCACCAAGAATGATAGGGACAGCGGATCGCGCCTTCGATTTTGCGCGGGGCATCGACCAAGATCATTCCACGGTGACGGCAGATGTTTTGGAACACGCGCACATCACCGTCTTTGTCGCGCAGCAACAACAGTGGGATGCCAAGGAATTCAATCGGCTTGGCGTCGCCGTTTTCGGGAACGTCCGCGCCGACGGCAAGACCGGCCCATGATGTGTGCAAGACGGCTTTGCTTTCCGCTTCAAAAACCTGCGGGTCAACGTAGTGAGCGTTTGGCAACCCGTTTGCAGTCTGCACGGGCCGGCGCACACTTGAGAGGTCTGTGATGGTGTGATCTTTGGCCATAAGACGTGTCCCTTTTATAAGCATAAGCGAATTCTAGCACCTTGTGGCGCATGATTCCCGTATTTTGGCGACACGGACTTTTCTGACCGCGACATCGCAATGCGGTATTCGTCGGGTCATTGCGCGGCCCATTGCCTGTTCGCACAGTGGGCGTACGCTAGGATTTGCGCACACCAAAAAGGTGGCGTTGCTCCGCCGAGACGGGGGCGCAAAACACGCGCCCCGTTGCGCATTTTCGCAAAGTCTGCGCGTGGTGATGGCTTGCACGACAGGGGCGCAATACCCCTAAGTCACGGGATGCCAGCGTGCATCTCTCCATGTCCAAAGGAGACTCGACTATGTTGAAGATGACCAAGCTGAGTGCAGCTGTTTTCGTATCGATTGCAGGTGCGGCCACCGCACAAGAGGCCGATCCAAACATCGACGTAAATGGCGACGGTTTCTATAGCTTCCCTGAAGTCGGGACTGTTTACCCAGACCTGACGGATGCGCAATTCACCGAGATGGACACCACCGGCGATGGCCTGCTGGATATGGCCGAAGTGATGGCGGCCCAAGAAGCCGGACTAATGCCTGCGTCTTGATCGGTCATCCAAGGACCAACCTTGTCGCTAAACGATGCAGACACGCGTATTCGGGTGCGCTGCACGCTCCGCCCAGCCCGATGCGCCTGCGCCTCGGTGCGTTCCCCAAGCGTGCTGAGGTGCTGCCCTCCAGTTTCGATAACTGGGGGGCGTTTTGTTGGGTTAGGAGGCGTTGCGAAGCTGGCGGGCGGTGACAAATGACACCAAACGGCGGCTGCCCGTGTCCCAGAGGTTCAAGCGCGCGGATTTAAAGCTTTGGCGCAGGGTCAGGCGGCTGCAATCAATCAGTTCTTCGTGGTCATTGAGAACTTCGCGCAGGCGATAGAATGGAATGCGGCTGTAAAGATGGTGCACATGGTGGATGCCGATATTGGCCGTGAACCAGCGCAGGATCGGCGGCAAATCATAGTGCGAGCTGCCGTGAAGCGCGGCGTCATGAAGCTGCCAGTCTTCGGTATCGTCCCATTGTGTCGTTTCAAACTGGTGCTGAACGTAAAACAGCCAAACCCCGATGGACGCGGCGATAATTGTTGTCGGGAGGAAGACCAGGAACAGGGCCTGCCATCCGCCGAAATAAACGATGGCCGTGAGGATCGCGGCGAGGGCGGCATTGGTGCCCATCGCCGAAATCCAGTATTTGCGCCCTTGGTTCATGCAACTGATGGGCAGGCGGTGCTGCAACAGGAACAAATAGGTCGGGCCGATACCGAACATCACAATCGGATGGCGGTAGGCGCGATACAAGAATCGGCCAAATGGCGTGCGCTGGTGATATTCTTCGGTCGTCAGGGTCATCACATCGCCAATGCCGCGAAACCCGAGGTCGCCCGCATGGGAGTGGTGGATTGAATGGGTGCGGCGCCAAACGTCGTAAGGTGTTAGCGTGACAACACCCAAAACGCGGCCAACCCAGTCAGACACATTGCGATTGTCGTAAAATGATCCATGACCGCAGTCGTGCTGGATGCAGAAAAGGCGCAGTAAAAACATGCCGTTAACCACTGAGATCGCGAAGGCAGCGAGATAGCTGTAGTGCGCGATATAACACGCCAAAACCCACAACGCGATGAAGGGACCCGCGCTGACAGCCAGCTCAAAACTGCTGCGCATCGCGTCTGGTTCGCGGTATTTGGCAAGTACACGCACCCAATCTCTGGCGGCCATATTTGTGGTCTCGGTCTCGGGGGTGGTGTTTGTCATTTTGAACTATGCGCCTGCTGCTTTTTGTTTGTTGCGCGGTAGCTATAGCAATGCACCCATTAAGCAAATGCAGATTCGTCGCATGGGCAGGGACAGAGGTTAACACCAAAGGGGCGGAACGCGCATCTACGCCAAGCAGCGATACCCTCCATGCGTCGCTCGAGAACGCGCCTCGCGGCCCTCAGATTTCGCCGCGCGAGAGGGCTGCGATGCCGGTGCGGGCCATTTCGACCAGTCCGATGGGGCGCATCAGGTCAGCGAAAGCGTCGATTTTCTCGGATGTGCCTGTGATCTCGAAGGTAAAGCTTTCAAGGGTGCTGTCGACCACGTTGGCGCGGAACACATCGGCCAGACGCAGCATTTCCATGCGGTCATCGCCTTTGCCAGCAACCTTAAACAGCGCCAACTCACGCTCAACCGCGCGGCCTTCAACCGTCAGGTCGTGGACTTCGTGAACCGTGACAATGCGGCCAAGCTGGGCGCAAATCTGGTTGATGGTCTGCGGCGTGCCGATGGTGACAACCGTAATGCGGGATTGGTGGCCCGTGTGGTCAACTTCGGCGACGGTCAGGCTTTCGATGTTATAGCCGCGCCCTGCGAACAGACCGATGACGCGCGCCAGAACACCCGGCTCGTTTTCGACCAGA
>JAHBAO020000077.1 GCA_018500065.2 Octadecabacter sp.
CGCGTAGACTTACGGTTCAGACGCGTTGCAAAGAAGTTCGGAACATACTCGACTTGCTCCAACCCCTTCTCGATCTTAGCAACCGTTTTCGCCTTAACGAGGGTCGGATCCTGAAAGAAGCGCGACAGCGTCGGGCGCGAAACCCCAATCGCGAGCGACAGTTCTTCCATCGTTTTGATGCGTGGCTTATTCAACTTATTTCCTCAATTTACTCCGTCCACTATAAGGGGGCGATTGCACAAGTCGAACTTTTTTACACGTGAAAAGAAATTTAGTGCGTTTTTTTACAAGTGAACATTACTCAGTGGGTTCAATGCAGCCCCACCGCAGGGATCGCGTTCAGCTACAATCGCAAAACGCTTATTTCCGGCACAGCACCCCCGGCGCCTCAGGCGAAAGTGGCGCTGACGCGAGGTGCGCCATATGCCATGCAAGCGCTTGGTTGCTGCTTATTACGGGCCGTCCAAGGCGTTGTTCCAAATCGTCGATAATGTCCAAAGTTCGCAAGTTCGTGCAGGACAAAAAGACCGCATCGACCCCAGCAACGTTTCCGACTTCCAATGCGGCCGCATGGATCGAGGCCGGATCAATGCGCGCGACATTGGCTTCGATCTCCTCACCGAACGAAACCGTTGTAGGCACTTTGAACCCTGCGGTTTCAAAAGCGGCCTGAATTGGCAACGCGACGGACGCAATATAGGGCGACACGATTGCGATGGATTGAACGTCGATAGATTTGAACGCTGCGATGGCCGCGCTTAGCGGGTTCGTGACGGCCTGCGTATTGGCATGTTCCTTAACCAATTGTGTGACCTTGTCCGCACCAATCAGCGTTGTACCAGACGTGCAGGCATAGCCGATTACGTCAAATTCAGCAGCGGGCGGCAAAAGTGATGCGGCTTGTGGCAAATCAATCGCCATTTGCGCAATCGTATCCGGGGTCAAATTAGCGCCCGAGGGAATTCGGCTGACATAAAGCGCCACGTCCGGCCCCGCAAACAATCTGCGAAAGTCTTGTTCGATCGTCTCATCGACTTGCAACACCACCAATCCCAATGTTGCTGCGTGCCCAATCGGTCCCGTTAGATTATATGGAAATTGCTCCATCACTTTAACCGCGGCAATTCTTGTGGAGCGCGGGCTGACAACAGTTCTGGACCGTTCGCACGCAGAACGATGTTCTCCTCATGGACGAGGAATTTCCCTGTCGAAACCTCGACGCCGGGCTCCAAGGTCAACACCATCCCTTCACGCAGCGGCGTGGTGTCTTTGGCCGTAAACGAGGGCCATTCCGTCAGCGTGATACCCAACCCGTGCCCGAACCGGCCACCCCCTGCCGTTGCTCCTGATTTGTCCAACGAGGTCATCATGATCGCATACAGGTCCGCAGCCGTCATGCCCGGCCGCAACGTTTCAAGGGCCAGTTCTGTGGCGACAAACAACGCATCCTGCGCGCGCTGCAGGTTGGCGTTCGGTGGGCCAACAGAATAATTGCGATCAAAGTCGCAAAAATACCCGTCCTTCACAGCGCCTGTATCCAGCATCAAGACATCGCCCTTCGCCAAAGGTTGCGCCGTTGCGGGTGAAATCACATCGCCGTACCCGCCCTGCCCAGCGCCGCCCGCAACATAGCTGACCCAATCCGCGCCTTCTTGTAGCAGCGCGATCTGAAAGTCGCGAAAGACCTGATCGAGCGGCCGACCAGACGCCGCAAACTCAGGCACCCGCGCGAACACGCGGTCGGCGATTTCACAGGTTGCTTTGATCTTGGCGATCTCGGCCTCGGACTTGACCTCGCGGACACGTTGCACGGCCGCTGTGGCATCCACAATGCGACGGGGTTTGATGCGGGTCGTGACCCGTTCGAAATCGGCCAGTGGCATACGAAGGTGGGTTTCCAACCCCATCGGAAGCCCCAGTGTCCCATTGGGCGGTATGGTTTCAACGATAGCATCTGCCAGCAAAGAAACCCCATCATCAGTCGGGTCAGGCGCATCCCATGTGCGCATGTCATCCAACCAGCATTGCCCCATCAACGCGGCACCGATGGATGGAATAATGGCGATCGGGTCACCAACCGCTGGGACCAAGATAAACCAAGGGCGCGCGGGGCTTTCCCAAAACCGCGTCAAAAAGCCTGTGATATAAAAGATATCGGCGGGTGTGGTCAGCAACAGACCATCCATCTGCGCAGTTTTCATATGATCCTGAAGGCGTGTGACCCGCCCACGATACTCTGCGACGGAAAACAAAGGCGCGGTATCAAGCATCTTCAGCGCCTTCACTTAGAATAACCAAAACCCGCGCATCTGGCCCCATGCCATCAAGCCCAACCATCGCCGCCGCAAACCCCGCCCCTCCAGATGGGGTCGTCGTCAAACCGTGATCGGCTAGAACGCGCACCGCGTGCGCGGCGTCTTCCTCGGTGATCGTCAGAAAGACATTCGCATCGCGCGCCAACCCTGCCAGCGCGATCATCGACGGCGTTTTGCAATCAAGTCGCCCCATTTCCGAGACTGGCCCTGACGTTGTTACAATCGCCCCTGCCCGCATGCTTTCGATCAACGCGGGGGCTGCGTCAGGTTCCACGACAATGATAACAGGAGCGCTGCCCCAAACGACACGGGCATAGGCCGCAACCGCCGCGGCCAAACCGCCAACGCCTGCTTGCAGGAAAATGTGGGTCGGCGGTTCGTCGATCTGTTCTGCCACCTCGACGGCAAGCTGCAAGTACCCCTCCATCACCCGCGACGGCAGGGCTGTGTATCCGGGCCATGATCCGTCAGACAACAATGTGCCCTGCCCTGCATCCGCGCTTGCGTTGGCCGCATCCAAGCTGTCTTCATAGGTCGCACCTGCACGCACCACGTCAGCGCCGATTGCGCGTAGCCTGTCTGCAAATGCTTCCGGCACGCTTTGCGCAAGATAGATAATCGCCTTGGCCCCAAACAACCGCGCACCCGCGGCCACAGACAATCCGTGGTTTCCGGCACTTGCGGTAATGAAAACCTCACCCTTCAGCGCGACGGTCCATTGATCCTCGAGCACACGCTCAGCTGCGTCACAGGCGATTGCGTAGGCCGCGCCGAGCGCCTTGAAACTGCCCAGCCCCATGCGTTCGCGTTCGTCTTTCACATGCAGGTGCGCGACACCAATTTGGGTGGCCAACTCCGGCATGTCCCTTAAGGGCGTGGCTTTATGCGCAGGACATTTCGCCAGCAGCGCTGACACATTTGCCGGATCATCCTTCGGCATGTGGTGCAACGCGGTCAGACCGGTTTGGAAAAGCGGGTTGTCGAAGCTGTCACGCATGAAATGTCCTTTGGCTCTCTCACCACTTGACCGAGCGTGGCCAAAAAAACTTGGACGAAATCTGGAAACAAGTCTAGCGCCGCAAATTTGCCTCTGCGCGCAGCTGTGTGGTGATAAATTCAATCGAGGCCTTTATTGCGGCGAAAGGGTCACGCAACGCATGGGTTTTCGGCGAAAAGCACTCATACGAAATCGGCCCCGAATAACCGCCCCGCAGCAAGGCGCGGAGTTGTGCGACGTTGCCAAGACAATCATGGGTATCGACAAGAACGCGGTGTTCGTCTTCCATGTCTTCAATGCGCAAGTCTGGATCAACGACGCCTGAGATATGCACGATCCCTGTTGCCCCTGCGAAGACCTCCCCCTCAGCGGAAAGCGTGTGATGGAAGGTGTCGTGTACCAGTTTCACATGGTCCGCGCCGTCGATCGCGTTGATCGCTGCGACCAGTTCGGACTTTGCGCGCAACGAAGACCGCAGAAAGCCAAGTGGTTCGACCAACCCCACGATGTTCGCATCCCGCAACATTGGCAAGATTGCCGTCAGCGCGACAATAAGATTGGCTTGGCGTTCACCATCCCCCCGCCCAGCGCCATCATTGCGCGGGATAAGGTTGATCGTCTCAGCGTCAGCGGCTTTCGCGATTGAAATCAGGTCACGCACCGCGGTGTCGCGTGCTTTGTTCCAGTCGTTAAAAGGGTAAACCTGACTTAGCCCTACAATGCGCAAGCCTTTGTCCTTGGCCAGCTTTCCGGCCTGTTCTGGGTCCATGCCATCAAATAGATCGCGCGCAATATCAGTGC
>JAHBAO020000194.1 GCA_018500065.2 Octadecabacter sp.
TCAACTTGTTACGCCGTGCGTTGTTGGGTTAACCGATCAAGTCAAGATAACCGCAAATGCCCGCCAATTCTGGCAGCGCGCTGGGCGGTACGACTGTGAAGGTGGTTTCATACAGCGTGACGCCACCATAGCTGGCCGTCATTGTCCAATCGCCCAATGCCAGCTCATATCCGTAATCAAACTGGTAAAACGTGACGTTCGGCTTATTCTGTTGAAAAACTCTTCTTGATTTGAGACCCGGTCGCTGATTCAATTTGCTTGTGAATGCAGGGGGATTGACGATGTTGGGACCAAAGCAAGAAGCGCAAGGCGCACTCTTTTATGAGTTTTCCATCGACGATCATGTGCCTCATGACCACCTTCTGCGGTCGATTGACCGTTTCGTCGACCTAAGCAGTATCCGTACACATCTTGCTGAATCCTACAGCCACACTGGCCGTCCATCCATTGATCCAGAACTGCTGATCCGCATGCTGCTGGTCGGATATTGTCTTGGCATCAGGTCCGAACGCAGGCTTTGTGAGGAGGTGCATCTCAACCTTGCCTACCGCTGGTTCTGCCGCCTGGATCTTGCGGACCCGGTGCCGAGCCATTCAACGTTTTCGAAGAACCGGCATGGTCGTTTCCGCGACAGTGATCTGTTGCGCCACTTGTTCGAGACGACCGTGGCGCGCTGCATCGCAGACGGTCTGGTGAGTGGCCAAAGATTTGCGGCAGACGCCAGTTTGATTGAAGCCGACGCCAACAAACAAAACTCAACCCCGAAGAAAGATTGGGACACGGGCACCATCAAGCCAGAGGACGCGCCGCGTGCCGTGCGCGAGTATCTCGAGGTTCTTGATGATGCGGCCTTTGGCGCAGCATCCGAGGTAAAGCCCAAGTTCACATCTCATTCGGACCCCGCAAGCCAGTGGACCGCAGCCCGCAAAGGCCCAGCTTTCTTTGCCTATTCGACGAATTACTTGATCGATACCGACCACTCAGTGATCGTGGATGTCGAAGCCACACGGTCGATCCGGCAGGCAGAGGTAGGGTCCGTGCGCACGATGCTGGACAGGGTCAAAGACACATTTGATCTGCACCCCGAACGGATCATCGCGGACACAGCTTACGGTTCCGGCCCGATGTTGGGCTGGTTGGTGGATCGCAAGATCGCACCGCACATCCCGGTGATTGACAAAGCGGGTCGCACTGACGGCACGTGGAGCCGAGCTGACTTCGAATGGGACGCCGAGAACGACCAATATGTCTGCCCAGAGGGCCAATCACTCAAACAGTTTCGCCGCAATTACTCTGATCCCAACCGAGGCCCAGACGGCAAAGGTGTCGCCAAATATCGCGCCTTGAAACTGACGTGCCAAGCCTGCCCATCAAAAGCCAAATGCTGCCCTAATGCCGACTTCCGCTCCATCACGCGCGAAGAACACGAAGACGCCCGTCAGGTCGCCCGCGACATTTCCAAAACCAAGCAATATGCGATCTCAATGCGGCTCCGGAAGAAAGTGGAAATGCTCTTCGCGCACCTTAAACGCATTCTCGGGCTGGGACGGCTCCGATTACGCGGCCCATGCGGCGCGAACGACGAATTCCTCCTCGCCGCAACCGCCCAAAACCTCCGCAAACTGGCCAAGAGCTTTCCTGCACCGCAGCAAATGGGCAAAGCCTGATAAGAAAGGCGTTCGCACTCCGTTTGATGGCTGACTTTCTGCGCCAGCAACAGGTTGTTTTTCCACAGAATCGGCACATCACGAGAGCCAACAACAGTTGTAAAGCTCTGTTGCGTCACACCGCTGCCGATCATTGGCGGATGCGTGACAGTCATAAGAACACCGTCTTGCCCAAGATCAGACGCAAGACCAGATTGCACGCCAAAACCAATCCCCAAAACAGCGGGAACAAGACGTTCTGTGCTCACAAACTGTGGGGCATCTTCAACGAGGTATGTGGTTCCAGCCAAAGTGTCGGGTGCCAGTCGAACGGTTCCGCCGTCTTGGGCACACATGACACCCGCTTCGAAAAGCTCGATCATCGGGGAAACGAAATCGTCCTCGGCGGCAGATGCGCAAACGCCCCAAGCAATGCTCAGGGCGCTTACTATAGATGTAGATTGCACTGTCATGCAGCCAGTTTAGCCAATCGCGGCGGCTTTAACATCCGCATCAATGAACGGAACGTACTGTTCAAAGTTATTGGCAAACATATCAACCAGCTTGGCTGCTTGCGCATCGTATGCCGCGCCATCAGCCCATGTCTCGCGAGGGTTCAACAGCAGGTCATCCACGCTGTCACACGCAACGGGCACATCAAAACCAAAGTTCGCGTCCTTGCGGAACTGACCTTCGACCAAGGTGCCGTTCAACGCAGACGTCAGCAATGCACGCGTCGCTTTGATCGGCATACGGTTGCCCGTTCCATAAGCGCCCCCCGTCCAACCGGTGTTCACCAACCAGCACGTTGCGCCGTGTGTCGCGATCTTTGAGCGCAACAAGTTGCCGTAGACCTCAGGGCGGCGCGGCATGAACGGCGCGCCAAAACAGGTCGAGAACGTGGGCTCAGGCTCGGTTACACCGCGCTCTGTGCCGGCGACTTTGGAAGTGAAACCGCTTAGAAAGTGATACATCGCCTGCGCTGGGGTAAGCCGTGCAATGGGGGGCAGCACACCAAAGGCATCACACGTCAGCATGATGATGTTCTTGGGGTGACCACCCAGCGCTGTTTCAGACGCGTTGGAAATATAGTTAAGCGGATAAGCACACCGCATGTTTGCTGTCAGGCTGTCGTCTTCAAAATCAAGCTCCAGCGTTTCAGCGTCAAACACCATGTTCTCGATAACCGTACCCGGCATATGAGTGGTGGCGTAGATTTCCGGCTCTGCTTCGGGGTTCAAACCAATTGTCTTGGCGTAACAACCACCCTCAAAGTTAAAGATGCCGCGCTCTGACCAGCCATGTTCATCATCGCCAATCAACGTACGGTTCGGGTCGGCTGACAGCGTGGTCTTTCCTGTGCCGGAAAGACCAAAGAACACGGCGCTGTCCACAGGGTTGTCTTTGGCGTGGTTGGCAGAGCAATGCATCGGCATGATGTCTTTTTCAGGCAGCAAGTAGTTGAGCAGCGTAAAGATCGACTTTTTGTTCTCGCCAGCGTATTCCGTACCCGCGATCAGGATGATCTTGCGATCGAAGTTCATTGTGATGACCGTCTCAGAACGGCAGCCGTGGCGTTCTGGATCCGCAAGGAAGCTGGGGCAGTTGATGACAGTCCAGTCAGGGCTGAAACCGCCAAGCTCGGACGCCTCAGGGCGGCGCATCAGGTGGCGGATGAACAGTCCGTGCCAAGCCAGCTCCGTCACGAAACGA
>JAHBAO020000216.1 GCA_018500065.2 Octadecabacter sp.
CCCGGCGTTGGGTCCAGGTGGAATGCCAATGCGTCTTCGCGCGTAATCCGATTGTTTGCCATAGTACTCTCCCTTGCGTTCGACCTTGATAAGGGCGAGGGATTGGCCCCGCAATGGTCCGTTTTTGCACTTTCGTCGCTAACATTGGACCAGTAAGTTGCCCAAAGCAGATCCGGGGGGATTTATGAGCGGCACAGTCACGCCAATGATGGCGCAATTTCTAGAGATCAAAGCAGACCATCCGGACGCATTGCTGTTCTATCGGATGGGCGATTTCTATGAGCTGTTCTTTGACGACGCGGTTGTTGCGGCAGCGGCGTTAGATATTGCGCTGACCAAACGCGGCAAACACCTTGGCGAAGATATTGCCATGTGTGGTGTTCCGCATCATGCAGCTGAGGGGTATTTTCTAACGCTTATTCGCAAGGGGCATCGGGTTGCGGTTTGCGAACAATTAGAAAGCCCCGCCGATGCGAAGAAGCGTGGGTATAAATCTGTCGTTAAGCGTGGGGTTACGCGCGTTGTGACGCCTGGCACGCTGACGGAAGATTCTTTGCTGGATGCACGGCGGCACAATTTTCTAGCGGCTTATGCGAATGTGCGCGGGGAAGGGGCCTTGGCGTGGGTTGATATTTCGACGGGGGCGTTTTCTGTGTTGTTGTGTGAAGGCGCGAAGTTGGGGCCTGAACTGGCGCGCTTGAACCCGAAAGAAGTGCTGGTTTCCGATGCGGGTGAAGCGGGTTTTGGTTCTGTTATCGAAAATGCTGGCGCTGCGGTGACTGTTTTAGGAAATGCCGCGTTTGATAGCACAAACGGCGAAAAGCGCTTAAATAGTCTCTATTCGGTGAAGTCACTGGATGGGTTTGGCACGTTTGAGCGGGCTGAAATTGCGGCGATGGCGGCTGTCGTTGAGTATCTTGAGATTACGCAAAAGGGAAAGCTGCCGCTGTTGCGCCCACCCCTACGTGAAAAGCGCGAAGCGGCGATGCAGATTGATGCGCCGACACGTAAATCGCTGGAATTGACGCAAGGGATGAATGGTGGGCGCGCTGGGTCATTGCTGTCATCGATTGACAGGACGCAAACGGCAGGTGGCGCACGGCTTTTGGAACGCAGGTTATCGTCTCCGTCTCGTGACCTCGCGGAAATCGGACCTCGACAGGATGCTGTGGCGTTTTGTTTGGCTGCCGGTGATGTCACGGCGCTGTTGGAGGATCGGTTGCGTGAAGTTCCGGATTTGGATCGCGCATTGTCGCGTCTTTCAATGGATCGCGGTGGCCCACGGGACATGACGGCGATCAAAAGCGCGATTTCGCAGGCGCAGGTTATCGCTGAGGCGTTGCCAAAAGACATGCCTAAGGTTCTGGCAAACGCTGCGAAGGATCTGGTTGGACAGGATGCGCTGTTGAACCTGCTGGACAAGGCGTTAATTGCGGAGCCGCCTTTGTTGGCGCGCGATGGCGGGTTTATTGCCACGGGATACGATGCAGAGTTGGATGAATTTCGGTCGCTACGGGATGAGGGGCGTTCCGTGATTGCAGCATTGCAAAGTCGTTACGCTGAACAGACCGAGATTTCTGGCCTGAAAATTAAGCACAACAATGTCTTGGGCTATTTTATCGAGGTCACGGCGACCCATTCTGCCAAAATGCTTGCCGCGCCACTGTCTGAGACGTTCATTCATCGCCAAACCACTGCGAACCAAGTGCGGGTCACAACTGTTGAGCTTTCCGAACTGGAAACGCGGATTTTAAATGCTGGCGGGCGATGTCTTGAGATTGAAAAGAGACTCTATTTAAGCCTAAATCGCGAAATTATTGATCAAGCGCCGAGATTGTTTGTTCTTGCGCGCGCGCTGGCACAATTTGATCTAAACGCTGCTTTGGCGCGTTTGGCGCGTGAAGAAAGTTGGGTTCGCCCTACAATGACGTCTGATCGGGAATTTGTGATTACTGAGGGGCGTCATCCTGTCGTGGAAGCGGCGCTAAGACCCAACGGATCTCCGTTTGTCGCCAATGATTGCGATTTAAGTGATGAGTCGATCTGGCTTCTAACTGGTCCGAACATGGCCGGTAAATCGACGTACTTGCGACAGAACGCGTTGATCGCCGTTCTTGCGCAGATGGGTGCATTTGTTCCCGCAAAGAGTGCGACCATTGGTATTGTGAGCCAAATTTTCAGCCGCGTCGGTGCGTCCGATGATCTGAGTAAGGGTCAATCGACGTTCATGGTGGAAATGGTCGAGACGGCTGCAATTTTGAATCAGGCGGATGACCGTGCGCTCGTTATTCTGGATGAAATTGGTCGCGGGACAGCGACCTATGATGGGCTTTCGATCGCTTGGGCCACGCTAGAGCATTTGCATGATGTGAACCGGTGTCGCGCATTGTTTGCGACGCACTATCACGAGATGACCAGCTTGTCTGACAAATTGGACACCGTGGCGAACGCGACTGTCACTGTAAAGGAATGGAAGGGGGATGTAATTTTCCTCCATGAAGTGAAGCGCGGAACAGCTGATCGGTCTTATGGTGTTCAAGTCGCCCGTCTTGCAGGGTTGCCACCCAAGGTCGTTGCGCGGGCCAAGGTTGTTTTGGAAGCCTTGGAAAAGGGCGAGCGCGAGGGAAAGCAGAAAGCCGTGATCGACGATTTACCCTTGTTCAATGCGACACCTGCGCCAGCGCCACAAAAAACCGCGCCGTCCGAGGTGGAGGCGCGGTTAAAAGCTGTTTTGCCTGATGATCTGTCACCGAAAGAGGCGCTTGATTTGATTTACGAACTGCGCGCTTTGGTTAAGACTTCGGAGTAGAAGAGACACCGACCTGAGCAGGACGCAAAAGGCGATCGTGCAGCATGAAACCAGTCGAAGCGACCTGAATGATGTCGCCAGCTTGCGTACCGGGCAGGGGTGCTTCGAACATTGCTTCGTGGATATGCGCGTCGAATTTTTCGCCGACTTCTGCAACAATAGGGTCGATACCGTGCTTTTTGAACACGCCGATGAGCGCACGCATTGTAAGTTCAACACCTTCAAGAAGCGCTTTGTCGCCTTCTTTGCCGTCTTCTTTCGCCATTTGCAGCGCACGTTCAAGGTTGTCATAAACTGGCAGCAGATCTCGCGCCAAACGGGAGCCGCCATAGTTCTCTGCTTCGCGACGATCACGGTCTGCGCGTTTGCGTGAATTTTCCACATCAGCAAGGGCGCGCATATAGGCGTCTTTCAACTCGCTGATCTCAGTTTTCAGAGCAACGGTACTGTCGTCTTCCGCCGCCATTTCATCCAATGTCATCTCATCTTCGGGGCCGCCAAGCGGATCCGCCATGATGTCATCGAGGAATTGGTTTTCGTTGTCGTTCTCAGCCATAACTTACGTCCCTTATCCGCGATCAGAGATCAGTTTCCCGACCAGCTGCGCAGTGTAATCCACGATGGGCACGATGCGCCCGTAGTTTAAGCGCGTGGGTCCAATGACCCCGACCGCGCCCACGATCTTTCGATCAGCGTTCATATAGGGAGAAACCACCAAAGATGAACCCGAAAGTGAGAAAAGTTTGTTCTCGGAGCCAATGAAAATGCGCACGCCTTCGCCAGTGTCCGTCAATTCAAGGAAATCAGCGATGTCGCGCTTACGTTCAAGGTCATCAAATAGGCTACGAATGCGGTCGAGGTCTTCGGTATCCTCGTCAGAAATCAGGTTTCCGCGGCCGCGAACAATGAGTCGCTCAGTTGATTCGCCTTTGTTAACCCACATAGCGGCACCGGAATCGATGAGCTCGCGAGCGAGGACATCGATTTCTTGCCGTCGAGCATTCACTTCTCGGGCAATTGCAGCACCAAGTTCCGAAAGCGTACGTCCTTCGGCGACGGCATTGATAAAGTTCGTAGCCTCGCGCATCGAAGATGGTGTTTGACCGGGGGGAGGAGTGAACACGCGGTTCTCCACATGCCCGTCAGCAAACACCAATACGACGAGGGCGCGGTCCGCAGCGAGGCTCACAAACTCAACATGTTTAATCGGCGCTTCTTCGTGCTTCGGCGTCAGAACAAGACTAGCGCCGTGGGTGACACCGGATAGTGCCGAACCAACGCGGTCAAGAAGGGTGCCAACATCATCGTCAGTGCCGCCCATTGTTTGATCTATCTTTGCGCGGTCCGTTCCGTTGAGATCACCGACCTCTAGGATTCCATCAACGAACATCCGCAAACCTTGTTGGGTAGGAATTCTGCCGGCGCTAATGTGGGGGCTACCGATCAGGCCTAGATGCTCAAGATCCGCCATGACATTGCGAATGGTCGCCGCACTCACCTGTTCGGATAGGCTTCGCGTAAGCGTGCGCGATCCGACAGGCGCCCCTGTTTCTAGGTAACCTTCGACCACGCGACGAAACACCTCGCGCG
>JAHBAO020000395.1 GCA_018500065.2 Octadecabacter sp.
GCCCCGTTTGGGAAGGCAAGAAATCGTTATCGCTTTGAAAAGGATAAACTCATGCGTACTTTAAATCTGGCTCCGCTGCACCGCGCCACTGTCGGTTTTGATCAAATCACCGATTTGATGGACCGCATTTTGGCAGGCGACACGAGTGACCAAAGCTACCCGCCCTATAACATTGAAAAAACCGCAGATGATGGCTGGCGCATTTCGATCGCCGTTGCCGGATTTGGCGAAGACGACCTCGCTGTTGAGGTCAAAGAGAACGCGCTGCACGTCACGGCGAAGAAGGCCGACGATGAGGTTGAGCGCACATATTTGCACCGCGGCATCGCCACCCGCGCGTTTAGCCGCCGCTTCCATCTCGCTGATCATGTGAAGGTCACAGGTGCTGCCCATGAAAACGGCATGCTGCACATCGATCTGCACCGCGAAGTGCCCGAGGCGCTGAAACCCCGCCGCATCGAGATCGCGAAGGCTACGAAAGTTGAGCAGGATGTGATTGAAGGCGACAAGGTGAATTAACCACGTTGAATTGCGACTGATTAAGAAAACGGGTCGCCAATCGCGTTCGAAACGAAGGTGAGAGGCAGCGATTGGCGACACATTCTTCGCAATTCGACGACCCTAACGTCTCCTCCCAAGACGACGAAACGGACGCGCTGCCCCTCCCTCAGCGCGTCCGTTTTTTATGTATTAAGGGCAACCGTGAAGCGACAAGAAGAAGTCACATTCTGGTCCTATAAGCGATCAAATTGAGCGAAAAACTGAGCAACATGTTAAGTTGGCTCAACAATCCCGAATACAACAAAGCGACAGTTTGGGGCGTATCCATTATTTTGATAGTCCTGACCCTTTTGTCCTATCTGTATCTCCCCGCATTCTTTGCATTTACTCTTTTGTGCTCGATCTACATCATCCTATCAAGCTGGGCATGGTATTACTCCGAGTGGGTCGAGAACTGCATCTACCAACAACAGCAAGAGACAATTGGAAATCGTGCAATTCTGATAGAATTACGTCTCGCTCTGGCGGGTTCTGCGTCTGCGGTAATCGTTCTTCTTCTAGTCGCCCTCGCTCTTAACCGGGACATCAACTCAAACTATATTCTATTGCTCTGCGGAGTATTCGGTATCGCGATCCCAATTAGCTTCATTGCACCAAAAGTTAAGGCTCTACTGCTCGGATTTTTGAAACCTGTCTGTGAAATCCCCTTTCATATTGCCATTATCTGGATGGCAATCACCACTGACGAGCGTCTCCTTGATGCACGGTATAAGACGATGAATAGAAACGCGAAAAGACTTCTCGCCTTTATTACGGGGTACGAATCAAACTTGTCCGTCCTACATGACTCGCAAGACATCCTGAGGCAGCTTCCAAAGCGACTTTAGTGCGCCTCCGCCCAGGTCGCCCCAATCCCCGCATCCACGACCAAAGGTACGTCGAATTTAACCACCGGGTTGGCGGCGTTTTCCATGACGTTTTTGGCGGCGACGATCAGATCATCCGCTGCGTCCTTATCCACCTCAAATACCAATTCATCGTGGACCTGTAGCAGCATCTTTGCGGGCAGATGGGCAATCGCGTCGTCCATACGGATCATGGCGCGGCGGATAACGTCGGCGGCGGTGCCTTGGATCGGCGCATTGATCGCGGCGCGTTTGGCAAAGCCCGCGCCGGGGCCTTTGGCGTTGATTTCCGGCGTGTGGATTTTGCGGCCAAACAGGGTTTCAACGCGGTTATGTTCTTTGGCAAACGCCACGGTGTCATCCATGAACGTGCGGATACCGGGGAAGCGTTCGAAATAGCGGTCGATAAACCCCTGCGCCTCGGCCCGTGGGATACGCAGGTTGCGCGCAAGACCAAAGCCGGAGATGCCGTATATAACACCAAAGTTAATCGCCTTGGCCTGACGGCGCACATCGGATGTCATCTCATCCAGCGGCACGTTGAACATCTCGGACGCTGTCATCGCGTGGATGTCGTGGCCATCGCGGAACGCCTGCTTCAGCGCGTCGATATCCGCCACATGCGCAAGGATGCGCAGTTCGATCTGGGAGTAATCCAATGCGACGAGAACCTTGCCATCTTCGGCGACAAAGGCTTCGCGTATTTTACGCCCCTCATCCGTGCGGATCGGGATGTTTTGCAGGTTAGGTTCCGTTGAGGACAGCCGTCCTGTGTTCGCGCCCGTGATGGAATAGGACGTGTGCACGCGCCCCGTTTCCGCGTTGATGTGGGTTTGCAGGGCATCCGTGTAGGTGGATTTCAGCTTCGACAAAGACCGCCAATCAAGGACGCGGGCGGGGAAGTCGTGTTCGGTCGCAAGGTCTTCGAGGATGTCGGCGCCAGTGGAATACTTCCCCGTCTTGCCCTTTTTGCCGCCCTCAAGCCCCATTTCGTCAAACAGGATTTCACCAACTTGCGCAGGCGAGCCGACGTTGAATTTATGGCCCGCGAGTTCGTAAAGCTCGTCTTCAAGCCCCGCCATTTTCTGCGCAAAGGCGTTGGACATGCGCGATAGGGTATCGCGGTCCACTTTGATGCCGGACATTTCCATTTTCGCCAGCACAGGCACC
>JAHBAO020000349.1 GCA_018500065.2 Octadecabacter sp.
CCGGTACGGTCGATCATCGTGATATTGTAGGACATATGGCTGGGGATCGACCGGAAAGCCGCGATGGCATCCTGGATGTCACGACATGTTTCAAGCACATAGCGCATGATCAGCGGGATTCCGAACCCGGTCTGGTGCTCAACCCGCCCGCCAAAGGTCAGCGACAACGCAAGGCCTGCGCGATTCATCCCATCCGACAGACCCGCCATACCTTCGACCATGCCAATGACGTCGTGCCCGTGCCAAGCGGTCTTCAGCAGAGTTGCTTCGTTCAGCCTTGGATCAAGGTCGTAATTGCGGATCAGGACTGGGCCTTGATCGTCAACAAACGCGATCTGGGAGCAATTGACCAAGTATCGCGGTGGCGACCAGAACGACAGGAAACGCGCGACGTCATCGTCACCATCAACAGCACTGACCCAATTGTCCCAGCTGCGTTCCAAACCCGGCATATGGCGGCGCAACATGCGGCGGCATACCTCAAGCGGGACAGGATCCGGGCCGCGCCGCGTCAGATACCATTCTCGCCATCCCGACCAGCCATGATCAAACACCGCATGCCATGCGGGTCCAATCTGGTCGTCGCTGAGGCTTCGAAAGGTGAGGTTCATCGGTGCTTTCTTCGATAGACGTGCCAGTGTTTAGGCGCGTAATTTGCGGCTCAATACATTATGTATCATAATGTATCACTATGATGCATAATGTAGCAAGTATTAGTTGCTGCCACGTTGAATTTGAGGCATGTTAAATTATGGATGAAAAAGTACAGACCCCGAGCCTCACAATTCGCCAAAATGACATTGCATCGCATGCGGCGGCGGGTTTGATCGGGGATTATCCTGTTGCTGTACGCACACCACGTGAACTGGTGGCCGGCGGTTTTGCTGATCAAACACGTCATCCCAACACATGGACTGTTTATTTTTTGGTCGACGGCGAATGGGCACAGGTTCTTAGCGCACGTGGTTTGCGGCGCGAATGGTCAAGCCTTGACCGGCTGGAAACTTGGTTGCGGTCGATGTCATTCCGCTTTTTCTGGGTGCGCAATGACATCGAAGAGATTGAGCCCCTCGCAGATGGGCCGATGGGCGGGCCTGCCATAAAGTAGAGCGCTTGGACCAGGACCCTAGAACCACTTTCCCTCGGACAGATCAGCAGGGACTTCAACGTGGTTGTCCGGTTGCAACGGCACCGTTGAGAACTGCGCCTTTATACCCGCGTTCCAGACTTTCGCGCGATCCAGCAGTTCACGGTTTTCGCTTTGCATGCGGCCACGGGCCAGAAGGCACCCCAGATCAGCACCATGATAGCTATATTCACCTACCCCATAAACGCGCAAATAGAACGCTTCGTCTTCGTCACCGATTGAGGTGACGTTCAGTGCTGGGCGGACAAATTCAACCTCATCGTCTTCATTAAGGCGCCAAATGCCGGATTGCGGGGCTTTGGTGATCAGGCCAACCTCATCCTCGGTTTGCTTGAGGATCAACTGGGTCCAGTTGTCATAGTGGTTCCAACGGGCCTGAACTTCAGCCGGATCAATGTCATAGTCCACGTCAAGATACTCAAGCAGATGGAACAGGAACAACGGGCACCCACCATAGGTCGACGTGATCAAGAATGTCGGCGGTGTCGCACCAGACACACGCGGGTTCAATTCACCCAAGTATACTTCGTTCGTGTCGGTATCGAGCAGGAAATCAACACAGAAAACACCCTTGTAGCCCTCCGCATACAGCCTATCCCCGAACTTACGGGTCATCTCACGGACCTTTTCAGGCACACCCTTGGGCAGGATGGAGGGGGACATATCATTGCCGCACCATCCACCTTTGTAGGGGGTGATTTCCTCAAACCCGGTGATGTCGGTCATCACAGGACCGACCAGCGTGCCAATGCGGGTGGCACAGCCTTCGATGGTGCCAGGAATGTGGTTCAGACGCTTCATGACCTTTAACTGCTGGTCAACGACTTTTGCTTCGTGCCTGTTCCAGTCGTCTTCAGACTTAATGAAGAACGTCGTGCGGCCGCTGTCACCGTAGGGTGTTTGCACTACCAAATCGCTTCCCAACTTCGCGCTTTCAGCAAGTCGGCAGAGGTCGGCATAGCTGTCGGCCTCGCCCATGATGTTGGGGGCACTTTCAACGTCGGCCTCGTTACCCAGCCGTGTGGTTTCGATTTTGCTGTCCAGACGGGTCCGCAACGCGGCGGACGGCAGCGCGATCTCAAGATCGATCTTGTCGCATAACCGTTCTGTTTCTTCGTCAAACATCACGAAAATGGCTTTGCCGGGACGCTGTGATTTAACTTTGGCGCGGAATTCCTTGTGCGACACCAGATAGTTGGCCACATCTTCCATTGTCTGAAATGAAGGCGCCTCTGCGGTGTAAGGGGTCATGACGCGACGGTGCGCGCCATCGAAAATGTCGAAATACGAGATGAACTCAAGCCCGCCAACCCACTGATCCAGACCGAGCAAGCTAAAAGGCGTTGGTGTGATGACATAGATCGGGGTCTTGTTGCGGCGCAAGAACAGGAAGATGTCTGTCAAACTCGTCAATTTAGGTGTCTTGGGCATTTTGGATCCTCTCCGCGTCTTTGACACTGATGTGTCAGGCCGCCGCCGGATTAAGCTCTTTGTGATGCGTTGATGGGCTTTACTCTTGCGGTGTTTCGCCTGCTTGGGGTTCTTTCGAGATTTCCTTTTGACCATCTCAAGACGAACGATCACGTTTGAAAAACTCTTCAAAGCGATCTGCGTAGTCTTTTGACGTTAGTGCGGCGTCCATTCGCGCCTTGGCATCTTGGGCAATATCGCCGGGCAAGACATCGCCGCGGGCTTGCAACAGGTCCGCAAAGAATTCTGGCGTGAACTCGGGGTGTGGTTGCACGCTCAGCGCGGTGCTACCATAAGCTAGCATCGCGTTTTCGCAAAAGTCGTTTGATCCGATCACGGTTGCGCCTTCGGGCAGGACTGTGACTTGATCCTGATGCCATGCCATGATGGTTTCCTTGCTCCCGTCGGTCTTGACGTAATCAGACGGACCGACCGCCCAACCGCCCGAAAATTTTTCCACTTTACCACCAAGCGCCTGCGCCAGAATCTGATGACCAAAGCACACACCGACAATGGGCACACCAGCGTCAAACACTTCGCGCAAAAAATTCTCAAGCGGGGGAATCCAATCATGATCCTCATAAGCGCCGAATTTCGACCCTGTGATCAGCCAGCCGTCAGCGTCGCGGACCGATTGCGGAAGCACACTGTCCAGCGCCTTGTAGGTTTCAAATTCAAAGCCACGCCCGTCCAGCAGACGTTTGAACATATCGTCATAGTCGCCATGCTTGCCGATGATTTCATCTGGCGAACGCCCCGTCTGCAATATCCCGATTCTCATGCTACCCTCTTGAAGCGACTTTAACGCCGTGCACCGTGTTTATTGCTGCGGTTGATCTGCAATGCGGCCAGAATGATCCCGACAGAGACGATGGCAATGATGATTGTCGCAAGCGCGTTCACATCCGGGCTGACGCCAAGTCGTACCTTGGAGAAAATGACCATCGGCAAGGTCGAGGACCCCGGCCCCGATACAAAGCTGGCGATCACAAGATCATCAAGGCTAAGCGTGAAGGCAAGCAACCAACCCGACAGCAGTGCAGGGGTAATCACAGGCAATGTTACGTCAAAAAACACGCGCACTGGCTTCGCACCCAGATCTTGTGCGGCCTCTTCGATTGAAAGGTCCATATCCACCAGCCGCGATTGGATGACAACGGCAGCATAGGCCGCTCCGAACGTTGAGTGCGCGATGATGATCGTCATCATGCCGCGTCCACCGGGCCAGCCGATCAGGCCTTGCATGGCCACA
>JAHBAO020000374.1 GCA_018500065.2 Octadecabacter sp.
CCCGCCGCAACGCATTGCTGGCGGCGTTTGCCAACGCAGGAGACCACGGTCTTCCGGCCGCCCAATACGACCCGAACGCTTTGATGGCACGCCTGCAAGCGGCCAATACACCCGCAGAAAAAGGCGCGATGGAAGTCGAGATGTCGCGTCTGTTCCTGTCATACGCTCGTGACATTCAAACCGGTATCCTAACGCCAAGCCGCGTTGTTTCTGAAATCCGCCGCGAAATTCCGCTGCGCTCGCGCCTTGGATACCTTCAGAGCTTTGTAGAGTCATCGCCTGCGTCTTACCTCGCGACGCTGCCGCCAAGTTCCCCAGAGTACGCGCGCCTGCTGCGTGAAAAGCTGAACCTTGAGCGTCTTTTGTCAAATGGTGGCTGGGGCGCGACCGTCACGGGTGGCGGCCTTGCACCGGGTGCGTCGGGCGCGGGTGTTGTTGCGTTGCGCGACCGTCTGGTTGCGATGGGCTACATGGAACGCTCTGCCACTCAAACGTACGACGCAACAATCCAAGCCGCTGTTCAGCGGTTCCAGCAAGCCCACGGGTTGACGGCGGACGGCGAAGCCGGGGCAGGGACATTGCGTGAATTGAATATCCCCGTCGCCTCTCGTTTGCAGCAGATCATCGTTGCGATGGAACGCGAACGCTGGATGAACCGCCCCCGCGGTGAACGCCACGTTTGGGTGAACCTCGTCGATTTTACGGCTGCAATTATGGACAATGACCGTGTAACGTATCAAACGCGCTCCGTTATTGGTGCCACAGCAAGTGACCGCCAAAGCCCTGAATTTTCAGACGTTATGGAATTCATGGTCATCAATCCAAGCTGGTATGTGCCGCGTTCGATCATCGTGAACGAATATCTGCCAGCGCTGCAGCGGAACCGCAACGCGGTAAGCCACATTGAGATCACAGACAGCCGTGGTCGCGCGATCAATCGCAGCAACGTCAACTTCAGCCGGTTCAACGCCAGTACTTTCCCGTACTCCATGCGCCAACCGCCGAGCCGTGGTAACGCGCTTGGTTTGGTGAAGTTCATCTTCCCGAACCAGTACAATATCTACCTGCATGATACGCCGGCAAAGTCGTTGTTTGGCCGCGAAGTGCGTGCGTTCTCGCACGGGTGTATCCGTCTGAATGACCCGTTCGATTTCGCCTACGCATTGCTTGCCGTGCAGGAATCCGATCCGGAAGAGTTTTTCCAATCACATTTGCGCACAGGCCGTGAAGTGCGTGTGAACCTTGATAATCCGGTTCCGGTGCATCTGGTTTACCGCACGGCGTTCACCCACACGACGGGCCAATTGAACTTTCGCGGTGATGTTTATAACCGTGACAGCCGCATCTGGAATGCACTGGCAAACGAAGGGGTGGCTGTCCGCGCGATTGGCGGGTAAATCTGGTCCCGAATAGGGGACGCAAATGCCACAGACTTTGAAAGAACTTGCTGCGTCGCTTGGGGCTGAAACCCTTGGCGACGCTTCGCTTTTGGTGGACCGCTTGGCGGAACCACTTGAGGCCCGCGCAGAAGATCTGGCGCTGGCGGTTGCCCCCAAATTTGCGGCTGATTTGAAGGCATCCAAAGCACGCGCAGCTGTTGTATGGGCTGGCGCTGACGTGTCTGAGCTGGGACTTGACGGGGCCATCGTCGCCCCCCGAGGCCGTCTTGCGATGGCGGGTCTGACCCAGGCAATGGACGACGATCCCGCCTTTTCCGGCGCACCCGCCATCCACCCTAGCGCAATCATTGATCCAACGGCGACCATTGGTGATGGGGCAGAAATCGGGCCCTTCGTTGTGATTGGGCGCGCGGCACGGGTCGGGTCGAAGGCGCGGATCGCGGCGCATTGCTCAATCGGTGCCGAAACGACCATAGGAGCCAATGTAACAATGCACGCTGGCGTCAAAATCGGTGCACGCGTGCGCATCGGAGACGGGTTCATCGCACAGGCAGGTGTGGCAATTGGCGGCGATGGGTTCTCGTTTACAACGGACGGGCCAAGCAACGTTGAACGCGCCGTGCGCGCACGTCCCGGTACGCCGCTAGGCCCGATGGACGGCACCTGGCATCGTATTCATTCCCTTGGTGGCGTAGAAATTGGTGACAACGTTGAAATTGGCGCGAACTCAACCGTTGACGCAGGCACCATCCGCGCCACCCGCATCGGCAATGGCGTGAAGATCGATAACCTCGTTCAGGTCGGCCACAACGTCATTCTGGGCGAAGACTGTTTGCTCTGCGCGCATGCCGCGGTTGCCGGATCGTCCGTCCTCGGCGCGCGCGTGATCCTTGGCGGTAAAGCGGGGGTCGCGGACAACCTTACAATCGGTCGTGATGTTGTTGCAGGCGGAAGTGCGATCATCCTATGCGACGTTGCCGACGGCACTTTTGTATCGGGCCATCCGGCCCAACCGACCCATGAACACCGCGCGGGCCTTAAGGCGCTGCAGCGCCTGATCAAGCAATAAAGGTTCCAAAACCGCGCCCTTCGCTTTACATCAAGTGCAGGATGAGGCCACGACGGATAATTTTACATGAGCACCGCATCGCAAGTCATTGAAATAATTGCACAGCAAGCCTTGCTTGAACCAAGCGACGTGACCGAAGGATCCACGCTTGAAGACCTCGGTATTGATAGCCTTGGCTTGGTCGAAAGCATTTTCGCGATTGAAGAAGCCTTTGATATTACGGTCCCGTTTAACGCCAATGACCCGACCGAAGGGGATTTTGATATCTCCACAGTCGGCTCTATCATCATGGCCGTCGATGCATTGGTGAAGGATCAAGCGTGAAGCGTGTTGTCATCACCGGATCCGGCACCATCAATGCGTTGGGCCATGATGTGCCAACCACGCTTGAGGCCATGCGCGAGGGGCGATGTGGCATCGGTGCGCTTGATATTCGCGATGTCGACCGCTTGGCTGTGAAAATCGGCGGGCAGGTGCGTGACTACGACGAACAAACCCATTTCAACCGTCAGCAAATCAGCCTCTATGACCGTTTCACCCAATTCACGTTGCTCGCGGCGAAGCAGGCACTTGATGAATCAGGTCTGACGTTCTCTGGCGATTTGGCGGACCGTTCTGGCGTGGTGCTTGGCACCTCTGGTGGTGGGCTAAACACGCAGGACGAAAACTACCGCGCCGTCTATGAAGAGGGCAAAAACCGCGTGCATCCGTTTATCGTGCCAAAGTTGATGAACAATGCAGCGGCCAGCCATGTGTCGATGCAATACAACCTGCGCGGCCCGTCTTTTACTGTGGCCACCGCCTGCGCATCCTCTAACCATGCAATGGGCCAAGCCTTCATGATGATCCGCTCCGGCATGGCCGACGTGATGGTCACGGGTGGGTCTGAATCGATGCTGTGTTTTGGCGGCGTCAAAGCATGGGAAGGCCTGCGCGTGATGTCAAAGGACGCGTGCCGCCCGTTTTCGGCAACCCGCAACGGCATGGTGCAAGGCGAGGGCGCAGGCGTATTTGTCTTTGAAGACTATGATCATGCCATCAAACGGGGGGCCGTGATCCTTGCAGAGGTTGCAGGTTTTGCGATGTCATCGGATGCGTCTGATATCGTCACCCCGTCCAAGCAAGGGGCCGCGCGCGCCATTGCGGGTGCTTTGAAGGACGCCAATCTGAACCGCGAAGACGTGGGCTACATAAACGCCCACGGCACCGGCACAGCGGCGAACGACAAAACAGAATGCGCGGCCGTTGCCGATGTGTTTGGCGCGCATGCCGATAATTTGATGATCTCCAGCACCAAGTCCATGCACGGCCACCTCATTGGCGGCACGGGCGCGGTTGAGCTGTTGGCCTGTATCATGGCGCTGCGCGATGGCGTCATCGCTCCGACAATTGGCTATGAAGAAGCGGACCCTGAATGTGCGCTCGACGTTGTGCCCAATCAAGCCCGCGACGCGAACGTTCGCGCGGTTCTGTCCAACGCCTTTGCCTTTGGTGGCCTCAATGCGGTCATCGCTCTTAAATCCGCCTAAACGAAAATCGCCGCCCCCAATGTTAGGAGCGGCGCTTTAGCTTCTTTTGTTCTTAAATACCTAAAAACGTAATAGTTTACTCAGCCGCTGCGTTGAAGGCTGCCGTGAAGCCGGACAATGACATCGTCACAGTTACGTCCTGATCCGGTGCCGCTGCTGGAACCATGCGCAATGTCGCTTCGGCGCCACGGCGGAACAATGCGACGTCTTGTTCTGTCAGGCCAAGGCGCGTCACGCAGCCGCCGACATTACAGAAATTGAACGGGAAGCGACGGGCCTGGCCGCCGTCGACGCGCAATGTAAGTTGTTCGGTCAACAAGGTCTCAAGCGGGGCGACGATTGTCGCGCCTGCTACGGCTTGCCCGCCATTTTGCAGCACCACAATCGCGATTTCGGCAACAGCATTGCCATCAGCATCGTTCAAAAGCTGGTACATTTGGCACGGATCTTCGCCTTCTTCG